>JBCCTE010000148.1:0-6932 GCA_039198915.1 Cyanobacteria bacterium P01_D01_bin.73
AGCATTTTTAGGGGGCTGGGGCTATGGGATCAGGTACGTCCCAAAATTGAGCCTTTCCACCACATTCGCCTGTCCGACTGTGATTGGCCAGATGTTGTGACCTTTAAGCCGGCGGATGCAGGTGAAACGGAGGATTTGGGTTACGTCGCAGAGCATACGGTTTTGATGGGAGCGCTACAGGACGCAATTGAGGCGTCTCCCGATGTGGATTGGATTGGTCCGGCGATCGCCCAGGATGTGACCTACGAAAGTGACTGGGCGTACGTTTCCGTGGATCCGGTGAGTGATGTAGACAGCGAAGCGGATGGGGCTATTCCTCGACGGGTTCGCGCAAAACTGGTGATTGGAGCGGATGGGGCGCGATCGCCGTTGCGGGAAGGCGCAGAGATTCCCACCAGCGGCTGGAAGTATTGGCAATCGTGCATCGTGGCAGTGGTTCGCCCGGAGAAGCACCATAACAACACAGCCTACGAGCGGTTTCAAACCAGCGGCCCGTTCGCGATCTTGCCGCTGCGGGACACTTGTCGCGTTGTGTGGACCGCGCCCCACGAGGAGGCAGAGGCAATGCTGGCGCTGGATGATGAGCAGTTTTTGCAAGAGCTATCGAAGCGGTTTGGGGATCAGTTGGGACGGTTGGAGTTGGTGGGCGATCGCCGGCTATTCTCCGTGCGGCTAATGCAGTCGAAGCAGTACGTTTCGACTCGGTTGGCGCTGGTGGGAGAGGCGGCCCACAATTGCCATCCCGTTGGTGGACAGGGGCTCAACTTAGGGATCCGTGACGGGGCAGCACTGGCGGAGTTGGTGCTCGCGGCCCATCAGCGCGGAGATGATATCGGATCTGTCGAGACCCTACGCCCCTATGATCGCCAGCGACGCTGGGGTAACCTGCTGATTTTGGGCTTTACGGATATCTTGGATCGGGTCTTTTCCAATCAATGGCTGCCGGTGATGGCGGTGCGGCGGCTGGGGCTATTTGCCATGCAGCGGGTCGGGCCCATCAAGCAGCTAGCAATTCGGATTATGACGGGGAAATGGGGGCACATTCCTCAGCTAGTTCCGCCTGAAAAGTAAGAAATGCTGATGGGGAAAATGCAGCGCTGAAGCTAGGACTTTCCGAGTCCCCAGCAGAAAGCGATCGCGAGAAGGGCGATCGCCAGCCACTGCCACGCGGGGATCAGTAGGTGGAATATTGCTTCGGGAAGGAAGACGAAGACGGCGTTGAAAACAACATTTACAACCGACAGAAGCACCAATACAAACGCAACAAGAACCACAGCCACTCTGTAAACCTCTACAGCGATCGCCCCAACAGCTTACGGTCAGGCTAGGGTGAAATCAGTCGCGCCGGGACATGTCGTGTTCGAACATGCCGCGCAGAAAAATATGATTCGCCACAAAGCCTGCCATGAGCCCATTCATGATTTTAGAAAAAATTGAAATCCCAAGGAAACTTAAATGCCTTCGGATGACTAAATCCGTGACGAAAAAGTCTCTCCTTGCGATCTCCGCCCTAGTTTCCACTATCGTTACCGGCACCATGCTGGGGGCTCCCCTCGCCGGCGCGATGGAACAAACCCTATCGGTGGCATCTGATGCCCTGCCCATGGCCGCCAATGGTACCGCTGGTGGGAGAGCTGCGATTCCTGGGGCGATCGTCCCCAACGGTCGAGGCACCCCCAGCGACAGCTGCCTCGGTTTTGCATCTATACAGCCCAACCACCAGCTTGAATTGGACACAGCCCCCAGCGCTTTGACTATTACTGTCAATAGCTACGGCGCGAATGTCGACACCACTATCGCGGTCAAAACGCCGGAAGGAGAGTGGCTATGTGGCGACGATATTAGTGCCAGCAACAAGGACGCCGCCGTCACCATCAGTGATCCCACTGCTGGTCTCTACGAAGTTTGGGTGGGCACCTTCGACGGCAACTACGCCGACTATGAATTAGCCATCGATTAATCGCTAATTTGCCCAGGAGCCGAGCATCAGAGATTGAGCATCAAAGATCTAGATACTTAGACGAACTGTCCTGGGGGCGAGCGTGGAGATAGCGCCCGGTGGTGGCGACGCTGGAATGCCCAAGGGTGTTCTGAACCAGATGGATTGGAGCGCCTCGGTCTAGGGAATGACTGGCGTGGGCGTGACGGAGCCAGTGGGGTGAAATATTGGCGTCGAGACCGGCTTGGCGTGCTGCCTTGCGTACGATGCGCATCACCTGGGACGGGTCTAGAGCATTGCCTCCCTTTTGGCTGGGAAATACAGGCGTGGTGCGGGTGGGGGGCGTCGGGCGTTTTTGCTTGAGGGCTTCAAGGTCTTGCCAAACGCTGCTGGGGATCAGGACCACTCGGGTCTTATTACCTTTGCCGTAGATGGTTACTTGACCGCCGTCCTGCCGCGATCGCAAATCTCGCCACTGCAATCCACACAGCTCGCTAACCCGCAGCCCGCAGGAATAGAGCATTCGTAGCATGGTCCGATTGCGATCGCTCGAAGCATGGTCAATCAGCGCCAGCACCTCTTCGCGGGTCAAAATCCGCTCAGACAGCGTATCCTTGCTGCTCGGCACCTTAAACGCGGCGCCGATGTTATTAGCTAGTGCCCCCATCTGGTGGGCAAACTTCAGGAAAGATTTAATTGCGGCGATGGTCCGACCTAGGCTGCTGGGGGCCAGACGATCGCGCTCAAGATGGTCAAAAAATCGCTGCACATCAATCGCGTCCAACTCTCCCAGAGGCGCGTCAGCAAATCGCAAAAATCGCTCGGCATCACGGCGATAGTAACGGCGAGTATGGCGGCTTTTACCGTGCAGCCATAGGGTAATTAACTGCTGAATTTCTGGGGCGATCGCAACTTCAGTCGAGGGCTCAGTCATCGTAGGTTCTGATAGACAGGCAAACGAACGGTCTGCTGAATCCATCCTACTCTTGAATCCCCTGGTGCCTGACTGTCCCTTGAATCTTGCGAGGTGGGGATTCGTTGTCCTTAACGCTTCTAGGCGATCGCCTGCACCACCTGCACACTGCCCCCGGCATACAGCGTCTGTTCCGCCGACTTAAACCCAACGGAGCGGCACAACTGCGCCAAATCAGTGTCAATAAACGCCCACGACGTCTCCGTCTCAAACAGCGCCATAAACACCATCAACCCCGGCCACATCAACCGTCCCAACCAGCTAGGATCTGGCCGATGGAAATCCACCACCGTTAACACTCCCCCCGGCTCTAGCACCCGCAGCGCCTCCTGAACAATGCTCCGCAGCTGATCCTGAGTCATCTCGTGAAAGGCGGCGCTGCTGTGCACTACTTGAAAAGTATTCTCAACTAGCGGCATCTCCTCGGCAAAGCCCTGCACGTACTCAGCCTCTGGAACATTGACCTTGGCCCGTGTCAGCGATCGCGGCGATGCATCCAGTCCCGTAACCGCCGCACCCCGCTCAACCCACACTGACGTTGTCTGTCCGCTCCCACAGCACAAATCCAAAACCCGCAGCCCTGGAGTCTCGGGAATCCCGACCGTTGCCAACCGCCGGAATCGCGATTCTCCCCCCACCGCCAGGGTTGCCAATCGAGAAACACCGTCATAAAGCCACTGGTAGCGGTAGCTTAAGTCTCTTAGTATAGTTGCCATATTCGCCTGAACTGTCGCCTCACCATTACGCAAAAATGGTCGAACATCTCCTACCAAAGCAAGTTGAAATTTGCAATCATTGCAGACAAAACGAAACCAAAACTGTTGCGATTCTTTAGGGTCCTTTGACTATTGCGACTCATTCCTAAAACTTTGCTTTACTATAATTATCACAAGCGGAAAAGTTCAATATTTATTTAGGAAATGGGCTGGTTATGGGTCGTGTAGGGGTTTTGTTACTCAACTTAGGTGGACCGGACAAATTGGAGGACGTTCGTCCTTTCCTATTTAATTTGTTTGCTGATCCTGAAATCATTCGGCTGCCTGCCCCCTGGATGCAGAAGCCGCTAGCGTGGCTAATTTCGAGCCTTCGCGCTCGGAAATCCCAGGAAAGTTACAAGGTCATTGGCGGCGGCTCTCCCCTGCGACGGATTACGGAAGAGCAAGCTGCTGAGCTAGAGAAATCCCTCACGAATCGTGGCTACGATGCCAAAGTCTACATTGGCATGCGTTACTGGTATCCCTTCACCGAAGAAGCCGTGGAGGAAATCAAGAAGGATGGCGTGGATCAGCTCGTTATCTTGCCCCTGTACCCTCATTTTTCCATCAGCACCAGTGGTTCAAGCTTCCGACTGTTGGAGAAAATTTGGGACAATGACGAGGAGCTGCACGAAATCAAGCACTCCGTTGTGCCCTCCTGGTACCATCACCCCGACTATTTGGGGGCAATGGCTGACCTGATTGGCAAGAAAATTGATCAGGCGGATGACCCGGAAAATGCTCACGTCTTCTTCAGTGCTCATGGTGTTCCCGCTAGCTACGTAACTGAAGCTGGCGACCCTTACCAGAAAGAAATTGAGGACTGCACCTCCATGATTATGGAGAAGTTGGGGCGCTCTAATCCCCACTCCCTGGCATATCAGAGTCGGGTTGGTCCTGTGGAGTGGTTGCAGCCTTACACTGACGTTGCGATCGAGGAGTTGGGAGAAGCCAAGGTTGAAGAGTTAGTGGTAGTACCCATTAGTTTTGTCTCTGAGCATATTGAGACCTTGGAAGAGATCGATGTGGAGTATCGAGAGCTGGCGGAAGAGTCAGGGATTCGGAATTTCTTGAGGGTTCCCGCTCTAGATTCTCACCCTCAGTTTATTGAGGCTTTGACCGATATGACGGTTAAAGAGATTGAGAACCCTGGTATTCCCTTGAGCGCAGTGATGCACCCGCCTGCAAGCACTAAGATTTATCCCCAAGAGAAGTGGGAGTGGGGATTGACTACTGCGGCAGAGGTCTGGAATGGTCGGTTGGCGATGATTGGTTTCCTTGGGCTATGCGTTGAGCTGTTTAGCGGTCAAGGTCCACTGCATTTCATCGGCATCCTATAGACGCTAGAAGCCTATCGATGATTTTCTAGCCTTACATCTTCCAGCTTTGTAGAAATGGCTGGCAAGTATTTGCTTAGTAGCATCCTTGCCAGCCATTTTGCTTTTTTGGGGATGGGACCAACTTTGTTTCAGGAAGCCTTCCCATTCCTGATGGGCCGGTGGGGACGTTTTTGAAAGTGTCCAGGTCTTGGGAGATGGTTAAGGCAGTGGTCGTCTGGAGGTTTTAGTGGTGCCGTGGGATTTCTACGGAAAGTAATAGCGGTGACGAGGAGGATGTAGTGGAAATGTGTGAGCAAAAGGACTAGGAACAAGGCGTTGAATTAAGGAGCTTATAAGGCTCCAATGTTTTGTTCGTACCTGGTTCGAGCGATCGCAACTTTGGGCTAATTTCATTCTCTCAATATCAATTTTCTTGATATTTGACCTTGAGCCTGAGATTATCTTTAGAGTTTCTTCGCTTTTGCAAGCATTTTTCTGAAGCTTTGCGATGCATCTAATAAATTTGAATCGCTGGTTTCTACAAAGCTTTGTCACGTTGTGGCTTTTCGCAACAGTTGGTTGCGGTGATTGTTCTGCGTAACATCGGCTCTCTGTAATGCCGATTCTCCATGGCAATCGTTGCGGCACCCTCCAGATGGATGACCCACGTAGGGCACGCATCAACTGGCACGGTCAAAACGGTACAAATTCAGAACGGTAAATCAAATGGCAGCCCAAATCCCAGTGAACAATCAACGTGAATGGAGTCGTACGGCGCTCAAGAGCCGTCTTGGTCGGTGGAGCCAGCGCTGCTTGGGAGGGTTGGTGGCTACTGCTGGTGGAGCGTTGATGTTGCTGGGCAGCTCTGGCAGTTTGTCGGCGATCGCCCTAACGGAAGACGAACTCAAGGCGCGTCTCGCAGTGGTGCCTGTTTTCAGCGTTTTTCGCAGTGAAGACGGGTCGCCTTTGACCATTCAGTCGGAGGGTGAGGGACAAAGCGCCCCCACTAGCGTCCTGCCAGGCTTTTTGGATCCCGACGATGTTAGAGCCGTTTTAAATCAGGTTCGGGAGCAAAATGGGGGCGGCGATTTTGATATTCGGGCGCTGTCTTTGGCGCGGCTGTACGAGTGGAGCCTCACCAATGCTGAGACCCCTGATGCTCCTCGAATCCAGTATTTCCCCATTGGTGACCAGTTACCCCAGGCGTTGGAGCTGCGGCGGGCGGCTAATCCTGATCGCAACATTGAGCGATTTTCGGGAATTCCGCTATTTGTGGCGCTGGATCAGGGCGGGGAAAGTTATCTGATTGTCAAAGATGAGCGCAGCGGCAAGGAGCACATTCCATTCTTCTTCCGCGTAGAGGATTTGAATGCATCATGGGCGCGCTTCCTGCAAAAGCCTGAGGGCTCCGACCTAAGCGGCGATCTTCAACTTGAGGTTAGGACCCTAGGAGAAATTGTTGGAGTGCTGCGATCCGAAAATGAAGAAGCGGGCAAGCTGGCAAACTTAATCCAACTGATTCCGTCCAAGGAAGCCTTTGAATACGCTGTGGACCTGGAGTCTGGTGATAGCGCTTCCCAGGGAGGCGCAGCCTCGGGAGCGGGAGCTTTGGCGCCGTAGTGAGCGCTGTCGTTGCCAGAGAGTGCCCCTAAACCTGCGGGCGGCAGATAGAGAAATGAACGGGCGGTGCCGTGACTCGTCGAGATTATGAGATAGCCGGTTTAGCCCTGGCAGATTGGGTCCAGTGGGCTCAGGAGCTGGGGCGGCGCTGCCATATCCCTCCCGAGGAGCTTGTTTATTTGCTGCTGACGGTGACAGATGTGGACCGGCTAGCTTTGCGGTTGGGAATGGTGGGCGATCGCCAGCTCATCCATAGCCAGTTCGATTTGGCGACCCTGACTGATTGCTGGAAGCAGCGGTGTTATGACCGCATTCCGGTGCAGTAC
>JBCCTE010000149.1:0-6922 GCA_039198915.1 Cyanobacteria bacterium P01_D01_bin.73
CCATTTTCAACCCGCACTTCTCCGCGCATCATAGCTAGCTGAGTTTGACGCAAAGCCTCTGCCTTAATGGGCGCGTTTCGCAGTTGTCGGTAGAACTCGCCCATAAATCCCAAGGTGCCGCGATCGCTGACATACCAAAGGCTGGCGATCGCCGTCTTCACCCCCGACGCCACAGCCAATCCAGCAAAGCCCAACTCTGCGCTAGCATCACCCACCGCCGTCCGGCAGGCACTCAACACCAGCAAATCTACCGCCGGCAGATCCAGCTGCAACTCATCCAAACGGTCCAGGGTCACCTGCTCCTCTCCCCACAGCTGAATAAACGACTCAGATGCATTCCCCGGTCGAAACTCAGCGTGAGTTGCCAGGTGAACAATGGGCGTCTCCGTTGTATTGCGAGCTGTTTTCAAAGTCGACGCCGTAAACGCCTCATTCAAAAACGTCTCTCCCGGTTGCCGCTCCTGAGTCACCAGCTCCAACTCCTGGGGAACCGCTGGCAGAGGGTTTAGCTCCACGAACTCCGAAGCACCCAGCGCCAAAACCGGAGCATCCTGAATATTCTGGTATTCGGTATTGGTTAGCGACAGGCTAGGCATCAAGCCAACGCTAAAATTCTCAATCACAAACTGCTCGCCATCGTGAAGCACTGCCAGCGGCAATCCCCGCAGCCCCGGTCCCAAGACAAACGTCAGGTTATTAATTCCCTGCTCCCGAAGCTCCTCCTCCAGGGAAGCCACAAACCATTTGTACAGCTCCTGGGAAATGGATAAATACTGATTCGATTGACGGAAAACCGGATTTGTCAGGATTTCCCGCAGCTGATTCACCTTTTGAACCACTAACCCACGAGTAGCACCACGCACCGTCACCAACTTCGGCTGCCCATCCGCCGTGACCAACATAATCTCCAACGTATCCTGGTCGGATCCCTGAAGAATCGATCCTCCCTGAGCAAGTGGCTGACTGTAGGTCGCATCAGGATCAAGCTGCCCCGCTTCGTCACTGCCAACGAGTTCGCCATCAGTACTCACACCGTTATCGATATCGTCTAGAGTGGCTTGCCGCAATGGCTCCGTCCCACCGATCGATGCCGTGCCCGTCGCAACAGGGCGGAACTGGGCATAAATTAACGCGGGCTTAACGCCGCTAGCACTTTCGATATTTCGTAGGAGCGATCGCACCTCCGGGATACTAACCTCCGGCAGCGGCTCAACACCCAAAAACTCAGCAAACTCACCCACCAACGCCTGCTCTGTGGATTGCACATTGGAATTCGCCGCTGTTTCCGACAATGTCACCGGCACAAAATCCAGAGGAACATCCACAGGATTAGTCAATCTAGACGCTTTAGCTTGTTGCACCGGCGACGACAATGCAATGTTGCTGCTGCTAGCTTCAGACTCAACTCCAGGTTCCTCAACCGGCTGGTCGACCACCTCCAACACTTCCAGCAGATCCGGCGGCGGCGCAGTGAAAGATTCCTGAACGTTATCCTCCGTAACGTTGTCAATCACCTCATCCCCCGTATCCATCATCCCCTCGCCATCGGTGATATCGTCAATCACCTCATCGGGAATTTCTCCGGCGGAAAAGCTGATATTTCCTTCCTCCACCGGTCCAAAGAAATTCTGCGGTGGACTAATGCTCAAATTACCAACGGAAATCCCTCCCGCCGTACCGTTAATCGCGCTGCCGCCCACAGAGAAAGGCAACGGCGTCGAAGCCTCCGAACCACCGTGGCGCAGAGTAACTCGACCATCCCCTTGACCACCGGCAGCAGCAATACTAACGGGTTGCCCTGCGCCATCAGGGAAGGTGTTCAGCACCCGCACAAACCTCTGGGACTCAATTTGCACCGTGCCACCCACACCGGCAGCGCCCCCCGAAGCCTTCACTTCATTCAGCACCACGTCGCCCTCAGGGTCAATCATCACCGTACCGCCATCACCGGATAATCCGCTGGCATTGACCGCACCACCGGTAATTCGGGTGCGAGCCTCAATGGTGATAGAGCCGCCACTGGTACCCGTCGCCGTCAGGTCGCCGACCTTAACATCCCCAGACAGAGAGCCCAAGGTCGGACCAGTTACCAAGGACGTTGGCTCCAGGACGCCCTCCTCGTCAAATTCCAGAGCATTGATTGCCGCGAGATCCGCCGCCGACACTCCAGCACCAGGAGCGGTAATCGAAATTGAGCCACCAGGTCCGTTGGTGCTGGCAACGTTTAGGTCACCGGTAACGATCGCCCCAGCAGCGCTTTCCAAAGTAATTGAACCGCCCTGGTCAATGCCTTGGGCGCTGATATTTGCCGCCAACAAATCGCCTTGGGTGGAAATTTTCACCTGACCACCAGCACGACTTTCAATATTCTCCCCTTCGCCGACAGCACCGCTAGCGTTAATATCTGCTGTCGCGGAAAAGCTCGACGCTGTAATCGTTAAATTACCGCCCTCGGTAAGGATGGGATTGGGCACCGTCACGCTTCCCCCAACCTCAGCGGTCAAGTCTGCCCCGTCAGTATTCAGAGGGACGCTAAGCTCCACGTCGCTACTGACCTTAATCGTCAACTCTGTCTCTGATGTGGATAGCGGCTCCGTCCCAAAGCTGATGCTGCCAACGGGGGCCTCATTACCCACAAACACTTCAGCACCAGCGCCGATGCCTTCAAATTCCGCCTCGCCAAAGTCAACACTAGCCGGAGTGTCAATGGTCACGCTGGGCTGCTCCGCCGCTGGATCCGCCGAGCTAGTGGAACCAAATTCCAACCGCCCTAGGACAATATCGCCCGCAGCCTTGATGGCGATCGCCCCACCAACCCCGGATTGGGACTGACTATTCAGCGAATTAAATTCCACCGTTCCGCCGCCACCGTTAAGGGCGATTCCGCCACCATTGCCCGCTCCCAGGGCACCCGTATCAACGCTCCCCACCTTCAGAGTCGTCTGGGATTCAATATTGACTTCACCCCCCGCCGCTCCCACACTGTTGGTCAAAATCGTGTCCACATCGATAGCGCCATCGCCACGAATAAAAGTAACGCCCCCGTCAAAAGTTCCGGCGCTAAGGGTCAATAGCGTATCCGCAGAAATATTTCCCCCCGTTGCTTCGAGGGTAATTCTGCCCCCCGCCGCCGACTCAGAGCTAGTGTCCAGCAGTCCCGCCGTTAGATTGCCAGCGCCCGCCCGCAAGGTGATATCACCGCCAGCGCCCTCAACGGATCCGGTCAGCACATCCCCCACCGTCACCGACGCCCCCGAGATGGAGACATTTAAATCGCTTGCCACGATCGCCTGGTCGGCGTCCATAAAAAACGCCCCCACGCCATCTTGATCCGCATCGGCAGTGAAGCGAATTGTTTGACTCACGCCGGCGCTGCTGGGCTCACCCAGGAAAACCAGCGACACTCCGCCAGCGACGGTGATGTCGTTAGTGGCTTCCAATGTGACGTCACCCACAATGGTTTGCAGGGTGAACTGGGAAATGGTCAGCGTGTCACCGGCGGCGTCCGCAGCAAAAATAGTGCCATCGCTCACCGCATCATCACCGGCTGCAGTGGCCGACGTCGGTGTGCCCGCCACAATCACAATATTTTCCGGGTCAAACAACACGGACCCAGGAGTTCCAAACGCCGCCCCTACATTGACCGTTCCCGCAACTTGAAGGCGATCGCGTCCAGACACCTCCACAAAACCGCCATCGCCACCTAAAGGTCCACCGATCGCAGTGATCGCCCCATCGAACACCGTGGTCGACTCGGACCATAGCCGCACTTCACCGCCGTCACCAAAACTGAGAGCGCTGGCATCCACCTGGCTAAAGCGATCAATTACGGTCTGCTGCGCCACCGGCAATCCCAACAAACCAGCGCCCTGACCACCAATCCAAATCGTCCCGCCTTCAGAGGCGCCAGCCGCAGTGACCAAGCCGCGCAACAGCGCCACGCGATCGCCCAACAATGCCACCTGTCCGCCATCGCCATCGGGAGAGCTGGCGCTGATGGTCCCTGAGGCGATCGCCGTTCCCACCGTCAGCTCACTGTTGCCGATGCTGACTTCCTCACCTAGCGTCACCGAGCCCGATGACGCGACTGCCACGCCCGTCGCCGCAGCCACATCACCGCCGGTCAAAAGCTCCGGCAACGTCAGCGGCGACGGCATATCCACGGACCAATCCGGCGAAACTTGCTGAGCAGTAAACTCTAAGCCCAACACCATGCCAGCCGGAGCCAATCGCACCCAGCCGCTCTCCGGCACCGCCTGCAACAACAATGTTCCCCCCGGCGCACTGAGTTGACCACCATTCAGCACCGCCATTCCCAAGAGACTTAGCCCCTGCCCCGGCGCAACGGCGAGGGTTCCAAAGTTGGCGATGCTTCCCGAGACTGCTTCATTGAAATAGAGACCGGCGATCGCACCATCAGAACTTAATGCCCCAACCCCGGTCGAACCAATACCCCAAAGATTGCCGCCGTCGAACTCAACCGCCGTCGCTGTCGTTGCCGTAAACGAACCCGGCACATCCAGCCGTGCCCCATTTCCAAAGACCCAGCCCGCCGGGTTCAGCAGAAACAAATTGGCATCAGTACCACTAACTTGAATCGTCCCGTCAACTAGCGACGGCTGTCCCCCCGTCACTCGACCCAGAATATTTTCCAACGTTGGCACGCCCACAAACTCCGCCGTTTGCCCAGTGCCAACTCCAAATTCCGTAAAGCTATGGAATCCGTTTGCCCCATCCGATGAAATCTGCCCGCCGGTAATCACCGCGCGATCGCCCTGGAACTCCACCAACGTTCCCGTGCTGTCCTGGGCTGGAACAATCGGCACCTCCGCCGCTACCGACTCCATCAGCAATAAGCCCATCCCAGCGGCGATCGCTCCACCAGCAACCGCCCGACCCATTAGAAGACCCAAGTATGTCATTTCGAGAAAACTCCACCTATCCTCAGGGGCAAACAAAAACCAGACATCAGCCTTCAATAGCCAACAAGCACACTCAAAAACTCAAACTTTTAGCCAGCGCCACCCCACGCTCAGCTTAATGAACTGTTACGAGAGTCAGTGGACATCCACGGAAATCGTAATTAAGCTCGGGAAAAGCACTCGGCTGTTGGACAGAACCGAACCTAAATCTCAGCGATTCTTTTGGATTTAAGTTACCTGTCGCCAATTTGGTTAACAGCCCGTTGCTTATGCATCAATTACCTCTGTTCTAAACGATCCAATCCCGGATTGGTTTTCGATGTTGCGCTATGAATAAGCTTTCTTCTGGCTCCTATAAGCGATGGCTCGCCCACACAGGGACAACTGTTGGTCTGTTGATGCTCAGCCTATCGGCTGCTCCTCAAAATAGCGCCAGTGCCAACGACTCTCTGCAATTTGGTCAGCCATTGCCAGGCAGACCGTCCACCCCAGAAGTGACAACAGAGTCTCGCACTACTGAACCAGCAGCAACGCCACGGAGTACGACACAAACTCCATCGCGCCGGCAATCTTCTACCACCAGGCGAGATCGCCGAGGCACCACCCGAGCAAATAATCATCGATCCACCAATCGCAGAAGTCGACAAAGCAACTGGGCCAGTCGTCGCCGTAACCCTAGCGTCGCCAACCGCAGCACAGCCCCAGCACAAAACATTCCAGCCAATGATTCATCAGGCGGGTGGGATATTCCCCAAGGCACCGACGGAGTCTACTTCCGCCAAGAAGCTGCACCCTCTCGATCCAGAACTTCTGCTGCCCCCGCGACATCACTCCGCCAACGTCCACAGACTCCACCAGCGAGAGTCGGTGGTCCCAGTTCCGTCGCCCAACGCTACACGGTTTACGTACTGGGCGACCAACTTAGCCTGCTCGACAAAGTCAGTCAGCTAACTCCCAGCGCCGCCTTTACAACACACGACAATCAAACTGCAGTCAGCGCTGGCAGGTTCAATCGCGCCATTGATGCAGAAGCCCGCGTCCGCGAATTATCCCAGCTCGGATTGCGTGGCATTATTGCACCATCATCAGGTGGGTCAACCAGCGGAGCAATCAATAGCTACATCTCACCCAGCGAATCTGGATTGCCTTCTGGCGCTCCTGTTGATCCGGGAATACTCTTCGACAATTTCGACAGCAGTTCTTCGAACAATGCAAACCTGCAGGCTAGGGCGATCGCCAATATCCTTCCCATTCCTGCCCACGGAACCCGGCCCCCGGTTTCCCGAAAGGGTAGGAATAGTCGCCTACCTCAAGCACCACCTAGCCTTGAACAGCAAGTTGCGATCGCCCAACGAAGAACCACACCACTTCCAGCCGTCTCGCCCCTGTTCCGACAAACCACCACTGCACGGCTAGCCAACACCGGATCAAGCAATACCGCGCCAAGCGCCAGCGGTTACTATCTCAACCTCCCCCTACAGAATCGGAATCGCAGGCAGATCATCGACCAGCTAATCACCTTAGGCATCCCAGGACAAGATATCGTGCTCTCCTCCAATACATCTGACCTAGTCATCGGTCCATTCGCGACTTTGGATGAAGCCGAGAAAAAAGCCCAACAAGTTCAAGCCCTTCAACTTAGAGCTGACATTATTCACAGTGACTGGGTCATCGGAAGCATCCAGAATTGATCATGTGTCCCCAGCAGCAGATAGTCTTCTCTGCCAAAAGGACAAAAGCGAACCGAGGACAATAACTGGGAGAAAGACAATCACTAAAGCCACGATTGAGCGATCGCCGTCAAACAGAGCGAAAGGGATAATCCGCCCTGTAAACTTCAGGACGAAGGATCCGACGATGGCAGCCAGCAAAACTTTGACAACGACCTGCAACATATCCGCATCCGTCCCTACGTAAGGCTAAGTCAAGTTATTTTCCCTGTACCCACCCCATCAAGCCCTTGTGTATAGGGGCTTCCGAATCGTTTTGGGCATCCTCCG
>JBCCTE010000150.1:0-6913 GCA_039198915.1 Cyanobacteria bacterium P01_D01_bin.73
CGTGGATGGCATCGGCAATATCATCCAAATTATGCCCCGGCGACGGCAAAGCGTAGAGCAACATCAGAGTGGCGTAGCGATCGCCCGGGAAACCGTAGGAGGTTTGGGCGCTCAAGGCGACTTCCTTACCCTCCACCATGGACTTGTAAAAACGTGCCGTGCGACCGTTACTGAGCAGTCGGTCAATGGCTTCGTACACCTGCGCATCGGGATCGGTCAGGCTGGGGACGTGATAACCCTCAAAGTACCAGGGCTGGGACTCCAGCTCGATGGTGATGGATTTTTCCTTGGTTTGGGTGGGCTCTTCGCGAATCACATCCGGCGGGGCGGGGCGTGCCTTAAACCGACCGAAGTAGGTTTCTGCCATGCGCTTCACTTCTTCAGGATCAACGTCACCCACGATCGCCGCCGTTAGATTACCGGGACCGTAGTAGGCATCGAAAAAGTCCTTAACGTCGAGGCGGGTGAGGTTGCGAATGTCCTGGTTGTAGCCAATAACGGGACGCTTATAAGGGTGAACGTCGTAGGCGGTGTCCAAAAATGCCTCAACCGCTGTGCCGACGGGAGAATTGTCGGTCCGCAGGCGGCGCTCCTCCAGGATGACGTCCTGCTCCTTATAAAACTCACGGAAAACTGGGTCAAGGAAACGCTCCGATTCCAGAGACATCCACAGCTCCAGCTTGTTGGATGGGAAGCTGTAGAAATAGAACGTGGCGTCGGCGGAGGTGGCGGCGTTCAAACCTGCGCCGCCGGCTTGCTCCACAATTTGCCCGTATTCGTTTTGCTTGACGTACTGCTGCGCCTTCGCTTCCAGGACGATTAGCTCTTCCCGCAGTTTCTCCGCCGTTGCATCATCACCGCGATCGCGAGCCTTTTGTCGCTCCACCTCAATCTTGCTCATCTCCTCCATAATCGGCACTTCAGCATCGTGGTCCGAGGTACCAATCCGAGTGCTGCCCTTAAATGCCAGATGCTCCAGGAAGTGCGCCACCCCCGTCTGACCATCCGGCTCATCAACACCGCCCACGTTGGCGTAGGTCACAAAGGAAACCAGCGGCGCTTCATGACGCTCCAGCACGACAAATTTCATGCCGTTGTCCAACGTAAACTCGCTGACCCGGTCGATAACTCGATCCAGGTAGGGCTTGATGGAGGCTTCAACTGCCTGGGCTGGCATTGGCGCGATCGCCTCACCCAGGATCATCACAAGAGCTAGGGCGATCGCCAGAACTGGGCGCAATTTCCGCTGAATTGTGCGGAGCGGTTTGGGCGGATGGGTTGGAGCGTGCTGCTGATGAAGCGTTGCCGGATCAGTCATAGGGGAAATTACAGACGGGTAGCTACTGCGGTGCGAATGGAGGAATGGAGATTGGGTTAAAGCTGAGTCAACACTTTTTGGAGCTAGTTTCAGACGTTTTGTCTAATGTTTCGATTCCAATTCCAATTCCTTTCAAACATTGTAAAAGGTTGTTTTTAAGATGTGTTTCTAAGCATTTTTACCAGGATACGTTTTTTAAAAGGAGATGGGAAACGGAAGTGATGGAAGAATACCCAAAGGATACGGGGTTACGCCCATCGCCGCCTTAAGCTTTGGTTGATTCAGTTTTGCTGACCTAATCAATCACTAATCCGGTAGAGGTTCTATGACTCCTTTGCGATCGCTCAATGAGTTTCCCCAGTGGCGGTCGACCATCCGGGTGGTGGCGACGGATATGGATGGGACGTTGACGCGGGATGAAGAGTTTTCGGCGGCATTGTTGACGGATTTGGGGCGGCTGGAGGCGGCGGGGATTGCGGTGGTGATTACTACGGGGCGATCGGCGGGGTGGGTGAGCGGTTTGGCGCATTATCTGCCGGTGGCGGGGATGATGGCGGAAAATGGTGGGGCGTTTTTTCCGGGACCGCGATTGACGTCGCTATTGCCGTGGTTGGGATTATCGAGCGTTGAAGAATTGGATCCCCGATCGCGGGATGAGTGGGGTTGGTTTTTGGGGAATTTGGGGGCGATCGCTGACCACCGTGCCAAGTTGGCAGGAATGTTTGAGCAGTTGCGGACGGTATATCCCGATTTGGAAGAGGCAGCGGATAATCGGTTTCGTCAAACGGATTGGACTTTTGATGTGCAGGGGCTGAGCGATCGCCAGTTGGATGATATTGCGGCACGGTGTCAGGGGGCGGGATTTGGATTTACCTACAGCAATGTGCAGTGTCATATCCAGCCGGGGGGGCAGACGAAGGCGCGGGGGCTAAGCCTATGGTTGGATGCGCTGAAGCCGGGGTGCGATCGCCAGGAGATTGTGACCGTGGGGGATAGCCCGAACGATGAAAGTATGTTCGATTTGTCCCAGTTTCCCTGTTCTGTTGGAGTTGCGAATGTGGGGAATTATCGCGATCGCCTAGACCATTTACCGGCAGTAATAACTGATAGCAAAGAAGGCTACGGCTTTGGTGAATTTGTAGATTGGCTTTTGGGTTAGGGGCGATCATCCGTTCCAAGGAAAAGTCGCGAGAAGCCATGGGTTGGCGAAATGAGTGGTGATTCAATTCTATGCTGGACGATCATTCATTGCGTCCGCCAAGAAAATGGACGTTAGGAATGTAGAGGAAGCAAAGCATCGAGATTTTCTGATTTTTATGAGCTACCGTTGAGAAACTAAAAGTTCTTTGGGAAATTATGTCCTCAAAATTTAGTTCATTGTTTCTAGTGAGGTAATGGGAGGGGACGATTCCTTAATATGTGAGCAGAAGACGAAAACAATGTTAAGCCTAAGAGTCTCGTTTTTCCCCCTAGTCCTTACAGGTCTGACCATGTCGGCTTGCTCCTTTGATGGAAACTCACAAGGTTCTGGCGGTGTTGATGAAACTTACGTAAATCAGGCTCTCGAAGCGCAACAGTCCGAAGGGCAAACTTATACAGGGACAATGAACCGCACTCAGCAAGCGTTTTACGTTGAAACTGCTCGCTTTGCGGAATCCTTGGATGAGCTAAAAGCTGGAGTTCCAAACACGACAGATTCGTATCAGTACACAACCCAGGTAATTGCGGGTAAGGCTGTGAGTTTAGCGCAGTCTCAGAATCCCCAACTGCGCAGTTTTAAAGGGATTATAGAAATTGACGAGACAAAAGGAATATCTAGATCAGCTCTCTGCATAACCAGTGAGCCTAGGATGCCTGCTGAGGAGGCTGACCGTGATGCTAAAGATCCTTCTCAAGCTTGTGAATAGAGGAAATTCAGGATGATCGCAAAGATAGGGGCTATTGGTTGAATCGATTTAACTTATTAATTGGTGGGTTGGTGTTGGGGAGTTTTGCGATCGTCCCCCCCAGCCCAGCATTAAACCCAGCATTGTTGGTCCCAATCGCGGGGAGCCCTGCTACGGAGCGTACGTTCCAGCGGGGCTTGGAGGCTTATGAGTCCAGCGATTATCGTGGGGCGATCGCGGCTTGGGAAGAGGCGCTGCGGGGATTTCGAGTGGATGGGGATGCTGAGGGTGAGGCGGATGTGCTGAGTAATTTGGGGGTTGCCCATTCGGCGTTGGGAGAATATGAGCAGGCGATTGAGTATTACGAGCAGTCGCTGGAGCTGGCGCGGGACCGGGGCGATCGCGGGGGGGAGGCGTCACCGCTTGGGAATTTGGGCAATGCGTATTATGCGCTGGGGGATTATCCCAAGGCGATCGCGTTTCATCAGCAGGCGTTGACGGTGGCGCGGGAGGTGGGGAATCGGCGAAGTGAGGCGCGATCGCTGGGGAATTTGGCGCGCGTTTATTTTGGGCAGGGGGATTTTCGCCGGGCGTGGGAAGTGGGGCTGGAGGGGTTGGCGCTCCATCGGGCGACGGGCAATCAGCGGGGGATTGCGGCGGCGTTGGGTAATGTGGGGCAAACGCATTTTGCGCTGGGCAATTATCGACGGGCGATCACCTTGCAGCAGGAGGCATTGACCCGGCGACGGGAGTTGGGAGACTTTCGCGGTGGTGCCCGCACGCTTAATCAGTTGGGACAGGCGCATTTTGCGTTGGGGGAATACGACGAGGCTCGCCAGGCTCAAACCCAGGCGTTGGAAATTCAAGAATCGATTGGCGATCGCCGGGGGGAGGCTACGTCGCTACGGAATTTAGGAGCGTTGGATCGGCGGCAGGGGTTTTATCGTCGGGCGATTCGGCGGCAGCGGCGAGCTTTGAAAATTTCGCGAGCATTGGGAGATCGCCGGGGAGAGGCGGGGGCGTTGGATGCGTTGGGGCGGCTGTATCGAATTTTGGGACAGTTTAACCAGGCGATTGAGTTTCATTCCCAGGCGCTGGCGTTGGATCGAGAATTGGGCGATCGCCAAGGAGAGTCGAGTGCGATAACCAACTTGGGCAATGCTCACTTTAAGCAGGGCGACGCCGACCAAGCTCTTACGTTTTACCAGCAGTCTCTGACGCTGGATCGGGAAACGGGCGATCGCCGGGGAGAGCGAGCATCGCTGGGGAATATTGCCAATGTGCAAATTCGGCGGGGGCGGTTTGCGGAGGCGATCGCCATTAATCAACAGGCTTTGGAACTGGCGGAGGAGCTGGAGGATTTGCCGGGGCAGGCGACGGCGCTGACGAATTTTGGCGTTATTTACAGCGCTCAGGAGGACCATGAACGGGCGATCGCTACCCATGAACGGGCGTTGGAGTTTGCTCGCATCCTGAAAGACCCAGCGTTGGAGGCTGCGGTTTTGCACAATTTAGGGCAGGCGCTGGAGCGGGCTGGTCGATTGGAGGGGGCGGAAAAGGTGTTTCGGCGGGCGATCACGGTGCAAGATCGACGGCGTTCTGCCCTTGGGAATAGCGATGCGGAAAAAATCTCAATTTTCGAGGAACAGTCCAAAACCTATCGGGCACTCCAGCGGGTTCTAATCGCCACCAATCAGCCAGAAGCTGCCCTGGAAATTGCTGACCATTCGCGATCGCGTTCCCTGGTGGACTTTATCATCGGCAGTCCTCGCCGTCCCACGCAGCCGCTGGAGATCGCTGCCATCAAGCGCCTTGCCAAAGAACAGCAAGCCACCGTTCTGCTTTATTCCAACCTTAGCGATACTCAGCTCGCCGCTTGGACCGTTTCCCCCAACGGCACCGTTACCCTGCATCCCATTAACCCAGAAGCGCTGGGGTTGGCGATCGCTGATACCACCAGCCAAGCTCGCCGGGACGCTACCGATCCGCTGGGAGATGCTGTGGCGCTGTGGGCAAGTCGGGTGCGATCGGACGCATCGGAGGAGGGCGGGCAGATGCGGCAAGGGGATTCATTGGGCAGCGGTTTACGAGATGCCTACCAGCTATTAATTGCGCCCGTAGCCTCAGCCCTTCCCACCGACCCCAACGCCAAACTCATCATCATTCCCGATCGCGAATTGGCGCTTGTCCCCTTCGGCGCATTGCAAGATGCCCAGGGACGCTCCCTAATTGAGCGCTTTGCTTTGTCCACTGCGCCGTCTCTGCAAACGCTCCAGCAACTGAACCAGCGCAAACGGGAGGGAATCTCCGCCGCTGCCCCGTTAATTATTGGCAACCCAGACCCGATGCCGGGCGGTTTGTCGGCTCTCCCCGGCGCGGAACGGGAAGCGATTGTGATCGCCCAACTGCGCAATGTGGAGCCCATATTGGGTGCGGCGGCGACGGAGGGGACGGTGAAGGAAAAGCTGCCCAATGCTCCCTGGCTACACTTTGCTACCCACGGCGTTTTTAACGATCGCGGCGGCAATGATTTAAGCAGTTGGTTGGCGCTGGCTCCGGGGGCGGGCTCCGAGGGCGAGGACGGTCAGCTTTCTATGGGCGAAATTTTTGAGATGCAGTTGCAGGCGGAAACGGTGGTGCTGAGCGCCTGCGATACGGGCAAGGGGCGGGTCACCGGGGAGGGCGTGATTGGGTTGGGGCGGGCATTTTTAAAAGCGGGCAGTTCCACCGTGATCGCCACCCTTTGGAAAGTGCCCGACGATGCCACGGCGCTATTGATGACCACGTTTTATCAGGAATTGGCGGCGGGCAAGGGAAAGGTGGAAGCCCTACAGGCAGCGGCGATGACAACAAAGGCTCAATATCCCCACCCGCGCAACTGGGCCGCGTTTGTACTCATCGGCGCTTCATAATTTCTGGCAATAGTCGAACCTTGAGAATCCCCAAGAATTTTGATCGCCTGACAGCGATAAGGGAATTTGCAAAAGGCAAAAAGAGCAAAGGGCAGAAATGACTAGACTAGAGCGAGAGAGCCTTCGGAGCCACACAACACACGCGAAAACCAATGATGTCGTCGCGGTACTCGCGCGAGATGACGTAGCGATAGGCAGACCGGCAAAACCCAGGAGTGTCGAACCAAGAGCCGCCGCGCAGCAATCGATATTTTGCATCGTTGCCAATCCAGGCAGTTCCGTCATTAGGCACACCGTTGTAACTGTCATGCCAGGTATCCTCACACCACTCCCGCACATTCCCATGCATATCGTGTAGCCCAAATCGATTCGCCGGAAAGATGCCTATGTCAGTTGTTTGCTCACGAAATTCGCCATAGGAACCCTGCCCATAGACACCAGGGTAGGTCTCGTCCTCAGATTTCCGATCCTGAGCCCAATAATTCGCCAGGGTCGCATCAATCGTCTCGCCAAAATGGAACGGGGTAGTTGTCCCAGCACGACAGGCATATTCCCACTGCGCCTCGCCAGGCAATTTAAATTCCTGCGGAAACTTATTCGACAAACGATGGCAAAACTCCTGAGCATCCTCCCAAGACACCTTCTCCACTGGGCGCTGGTCCCCTTTAAAGCCAGCAGGGTCAGAGTCTAGCTCTCGATTCACCGAGTCAAAGCCGGCAACCATTCTCCACTGCGCTTGAGTCACCGGATAACGCCCCATCCAAAATCCCTCAGAAAACGTCACCCGATGCTGCGGC
>JBCCTE010000151.1:0-6899 GCA_039198915.1 Cyanobacteria bacterium P01_D01_bin.73
CCCTGGTAGAAGAGTCGGAAAAGCTGGATTTAAAATCCGCCACCGAAGAGTACAAAAAGCTGTCGGAAACGGTATTTCCCCAGTACTCGTTAGGGCTATTGCACGGGCGGATGAGTTCCCAGGATAAAGACGCGGCGTTGACGGCATTTCGCGATCGCCACACCCAAATCCTGGTTTCCACCACCGTCGTGGAGGTGGGCGTAGATGTGCCCAACGCCACGGTGATGATGATTGAGCATGCCGATCGCTTTGGCTTGTCCCAGCTTCACCAGCTTCGGGGGCGAGTGGGTCGCGGTTCGTCTAGCTCCTATTGTTTATTGGTCAATAGCGGCAAAGGGGAAATTGCGCGACAGCGGCTGGAGGTGATGGCGCAATCTCAGGATGGCTTTTTTATTGCGGAAATGGATTTGCGGTTTCGCGGTCCCGGTGAAGTGCTGGGCAAACGCCAGTCGGGACTGCCGGATTTAGCGCTGGCGAGCTTGATTGAAGATCGCGATGTGTTGGAACAGGCTCGCACTACCGCCGAGGAACTGATCGCCGAAGATCCTGAGCTGACTAATTACCCCCGCATCGCCGCTGAGCTTAAAACCCGCTACCGTCGACTCCTGGGCGGAGCAATTTTGACTTAGTCCCAGTTTTCAACCCGAGAGATCACTGTGTTGTGAAGAGAATGGCAAAAAATCTAGAAACGGCCCGGATAGTTCGGCAGGGGAAGGGAAGTAGGTAGTGGTAGATGCACCCTGACGATTAAGCCCCCCGGTCCTTTGGACTCGAGGGGCTTTTATTTTGCCCTACTCACTTCAAAACTCAGGCTTTTTAAGGTGTTATTGCCCAGGCTCTGGCCAAGGAATCGTTGTGTCGCTGGCGAGGTGTCGAGATAGAGCTGCCGCGCCCCACAGATTGATGTGGCTTGGATCTGCGAAGTAACTATCCTGAGTTGCCCACAGATCCAAGTAATCCCGCAACATCCATTGGGTTTGGCTTTGAATGGAGTCAATAAACGCCTGAAATTCCTGCTCATATCGGCGGCGAGTGGAGTCCAGAAAGTCGCGACTTAGAGGCAGGTTAACCATCACTAAGGATGGCGCGTCGGGATGTTGGGCTAGACGTTGGGAAAGGGTGGCGATCGCCTGCTGTTGTGGACCGTTTTCCAAAATAAACGGCACATAGCTACCGTCGTACCGCCCAGCGATTTTAGGAAAATCTCGATAATAGCTGGAGGGATCAAACTTTCGCTGATCCCTCAAAAAACCATTGAAGGTTAGCTCGCTTTGTGGGAAGAAAATGGCGGAGTTAGAGTCCGGGACCTGCTCAGACCACGGGGGACGCCACCCCTGTTGCAGCTTGCGGTAGCCAGGGGAGTTGACGATGCCTAGAAAGGTGCGATCTGGGCGGGCATTATTAAACGCACGGGAGCCCTTGCCCCAAATAATCAATGAAGGCAGGCGATCGCGCCCTAGTAAATCCACCAACAGCCAGCTCACCACCTGAGCCGTTGCACCGTTGATCCCAAAGTTATAAATCCGCAGCTTTCCCCGCCCCTGTCGCTTGAGCTGGTGAGAAAGGATATGGGGGTCGAGTCCCTGTAGCGCTCGAGAGCTGCCCACAATCAACACATCCGGTGGTCCCAGGGTTTGTACGTAGCGCCAATAGTGCTGAACCTGTTCATTGAGGCGCGGGCTACCGAAATCGGGCCACTCAATATCCGCCGCATCAGGTGACTCAAGCGCGGGTAGAGGCGATCGCTGTCTCTGGCCGTCGGTCGAGGGCTCGTTCACCGGCATCCACTGGGAAGACGGCGTTGTAGGGACCGGCGAGGCGATCGCTGCAGAGCCAATAAACGCCACCAGCCCTAGCGAAGCAAGTATTGCTTTGAAGGTAAATGCTCTCAAAATAGTGTTTAAAAAGTAACGGTGTCTAAAAGATATGTTTTAAAAAATTCTTCTCAGTAATGCTCTCAAAAAAGAGGTGCTCAAAAATATATTTGGAACCTTTTGTTATGACTCCTGTTATTCCGCTAAAACCTAACCAATCAGCCGATCCAGCGTTCCAAAATCCAGCCGATCGCCACCCCCAATCCCCCAAACCGCACCGCTTGCCAAAAGACTTCATTCAATCCCGACTCGGCAAACAACCGGCTTTCCATCGCTAAATCCAACTCAGCCGCCTTCTCTTTCAAAGCCTGCAACTCAGCCGTCAGTTCCCGGCGAATTGCTTTATTTTTCGCCCGGTCGCGCTCCGGTCGGACAATATCAACCCGATTGCCCAGCTCCTGACGGCTTTGGTGATCGCGAACCACCTGACTGTGGCGATCACGAACCTGCGTCAGATCTTGCTCCACCTCCGCCAAATCGTCTCCGAACTGCACCAAAAATTGATCCAGCTCCTCCGTTTCAACCCCTGATGCTGCCTTCTCCTGTGCCACCGCCCGTAACCAAGCCTGCCGCTCTCCCGTATTTAGCTCCCACAACCTAACCCAAATTGCCTAATATTGAGGAAATTTCGCCCCACAGTCCCTATCCCATGCCGAAATCCCCAAAACCTATGCCGCTGGTGCCCTTCAATCCAGCTGCCCAAAATCCCCTGGAAGCCAAAGCCTGCAAGGATCTGAGCAACCATGAATTGGCGCAGGTTCTGGCCGCACGACTTTCGCTAACGGACGATCGCTGGCACCAGAAAAAGGGCGATCGCAGCATCCGCGCCCCGGAACAAGCCGCCGCCGCCCTAGTGTATTTACTCAACGAAAGCCATCCCGATAAAAAAGCGGCCCAAGCAGAAGCATTGGACCACCTCAAGCAGGCAACGGGATGGTTAGACCGCTCATTAAAAGCGCCCCGTTGCCCTGATCATGGACATTAACCAGGGCTACAACTAAGGCTCTTTCCTGTTGGAAAACTCGGAAGAATCAGGGGACTTTGGAAACTTCGACTCGGGCTCATTGAATATCGAATCGTATTGCGACCGCAGCCGATCCGTTATCGAACCCCAATGGTCCGCAGCCGTGGCTAATATTGGCTTCAGACGCCACGCGGAATCATGATTCACCTGCTTGTACAAATGCAGCTCGCGGCCACAATCGCTCCAAGCAACCTGGTCAAATACCTGATTCAAGATGAAGAGTCCGCGCCCACAGGACACCTCACAGCCGGGGAGCGCCGCAGGATTATCGTCATCAAACGTTAAATCGCTTGAATCACTCGGGTCGTTCACCTCGAACGAAGGCGCATCATCACAGGTTATGGGCGGGCAAAAACCCTGCCCCTGGTCGCACACAACCCACCAGAAATGGCTGCCGGCACGGGCATGACGAACCACAACCCGCTTGCTGGGGTCCAGGGAATTACCGTGCTTTGCCGCATTCACCAAAGCCTCTTGTAAACCGAGCTTCACCCCATCTATCTGATCTCCAGGCAAATTAGCCACAAGCAGGTCCACCACTGGATGGAGATGCAGCGTGGAAGCAAAGCTAAGCTTTTGCCACTTTCGCCGGGGAGGGCGCGTTTGAGTGATCATAAAAATCCTCGAGTGCTGGCGCTGACATCGTTAACCGCACTCAACCGAAATAGGGTGAGATGCGTGTACGAACCCATGGAAATTGATATACGGTGACGCTGGATAAGCCCAAAGAAGGATTAGAATCTGAATCTCTTCGCTGCATGATCACAAGAAGAATAGAATAATCAAACAAGAATCAGAATCTTGATCCCATCACCTCTCATTATCTATTGTATCCGTTCTACCCGAAAATTCGATGAGGGTCACTACCTCTGGGGGCAAACGGCGATCGTCACCCAGGTGAACTAGATTACGGGCGCTGGAGTGCGATCAATCGATTTTCCGGTAAGAATCCTTGATATTTCCCTGCCTCCGCAGTGATTACGACTAAGTCCAAATGGCTATCAGGCTCAATGGGAAGCTCTTCCCAGGGCACCGCCATTTCTAGGCACTTATCAAATTTTCCTTGGCTTTGGGTTTCGCGACTTACCCAGTTTCCGTAATCAATGGCGTTCTGCGACCAGACGGAGCCATTAGTAAGATTAATCGCTACCTGATCGCGAAACTGATAAGAACCAGGACCATCCTCGGGCAAAGCGTCGAGGGGAACCGGGCTGTTGTGGATGGAGCGATCCGGGTAGTACCACAGCAGATGGATTTCTGAAGGGCAGTCCTTGCCGGGCTCGACGCCAGTTTTGAAGTCCAGGCGAATGTAAAAGTTCAGGTGATCCACGCCGTACCATAGTCGCTGGATGGCGCTGGCTTGGTGCATGGTCCCCCGCGAGCCGCCGAGTTCGATGCGCCCGGCATTGTCCCAATCTTGTTCGTCGCCGCGCCCGTCAATCAAGGGATGGATAAAGCTGGAGGGGGGGCGATCGCCGGGAGCATTGTGATCTTCAACAGGCTCCAACAAAACCTCAGGAATAGGTTCATCCAGCGCAGTGTACAAAGCCGCCAAATGCTCTCGAAATAGTTGGTCAAACATGGCGTCCTGGTTGGACGAATGCCCCGCGCCAAACCACCAAAACCAGTCAGAACCTTCAGCGGCATAAAGCGCCTCCCAAGCTTCCGGGTTCGCTTTCTCAGTGGCTTCGGGATGTTTTGCTAAGGTGTCGCGGGCGGCGGTGAGCAAATCCCAGGCGCGGTTTTTCGCCGAGTCCCCAATCCAAGTCGTAAAAGACCCATCTACCCATGATCCGCTGTGGAGGGATTTGGCGGGCAGAGTCTCGGTGGGCGGGAATTTATCCAGAAATTCACCAACGGTTACCAGGCGGATATCATCGCGATCGCTCAACCGCGAGTACAGATTTTCTAAAAAGGGCTTGCCATCTTCGGGGTAATATTCCCAGCAGTTTTCACCGTCTAGGGCGATCGTCACCAGCCAAGGTTCATCCAAATCATGACCGGTAAATTCCGGTGCTTCAGTTTCTTCGGCAGCCTCGTCTAATTCAGCGGGTAGGGCTAGCGATCGCCCAATGGCATCCAGGTGACCAATCAAATCTCCTGCCGCATCGATGGGATCCATATTGCCGTAGGTGAATCCAATCAAGTCCGACAGGCGATGGTCGCGGAATACGATGGATAGGTCGCCGGCATCGGTTTCTAGGCAATAGGGGCGATAGAGTAGGCGCGGCTCCTGGATATTGCCGTAGCTGTCGCGGTGGAAAAAGTGCTCCACGGTCCAGCCCAAAGTTGCCTCATCGGTGCAAAGCCATTTGAAACCAGCTTCCGCCACCGGCTGCAGCATCGCCGGGCTGACAGACTGCTCCGACGGCCACAGTCCCATGGGATCCTTGCCGAAGCGATCGCGATACATCTCCACCGCTTTCCCCAAATGGCGAGGGATATCTTCGGGATAGCTAAACTGCTGCTCCGGCAGGTCCATCTGCGGCACGGCGACCCGCCCGGCATTGGTGTCCGCCAACAGGGGCAAAATCGGGTGAGTGTAGGGGGTGGTGATGACTTCGAGTTGCCCGGCGTCCTGCATTTTTTTGTGCTGGGGCAGGATTCGCGCCAGGATTTGACGCTGCTTTTCCCAAATGGCTTGGCGATCGCCCAAGGAAAATCCCCGGTCTTGCTTTAACCACGCCGCAATTTCCGGGTCATCCCAAAACAGCGGATCAATCCACGCCAGGTTATGCCACGCCAGCAAATCCCCAAATTCCCCGTCGCCCCAATTTTCCAGACACCAGCCAATGCCCTTGTCCTGGCGCTGTTCGTATAGTTCTTTGTAGCGGGGGTGGGGGTCCACCAGGGTGTGGTGGTTGCCGTCGAAAAAGTGCTCAACAATGAATCGCTTATCTTCAGCGCCCAGCTCTTTTGTATCGGTCAAACTGAGAGCCAAGTACGGGTCCATTGCCCGCCCTTCGATATAGTCCTCAAGCTGCAAAATCAGCGACGGTACCAGGTTCACAGTCTGGTGCAGCTTGGGATAATCCGCCAAAATTTGCACGAGGTCCAGATAATCCTTGGTGCCGTGGAGGCGCACCCAAGGAAGGCGGTAATTGCAATTTTCTGGGCTGGTGGGGCTGGGGCGATCGCCAGTGACGTCAGCGGGAGCAGGATTTAAATTGCCTCGGCTTTTGTAGAGGGGCTGATGTTGATGCCAGATAATGGCCACATACAACGGGTGGGTCATAGCGATCGCTGAGAAGAAACACAACTACGGTTGCCAGCTCGCGACTTTCCGATATCACCCTGATAGTGCCTACCGAAAAATCCCCGACAACCGTTAGCTATATTGTGGCTTCTTAGGCAACGGTCACGTTGGAAAACGTCAGTTCCGTTACGGTTTCCCCACCCTTTTCTTTGACTCGCAACGTTTGGTGAACCATTAGGTAATAATCACCAATTTTTTCGTAGGAATCTTCATAGGAGATTTCCTTGATTAGGTCGCCGGAGTCCTTCTTGTAGAAAGACGCGTCGGTGGTGGTGGGCACATAGCCGGAGCCGGTGTCCAAGGTTTTGCGGGTGTCGATTTCAAAGCGCATGGGACCGACGGTGCGGCTAACGTGGCAAATTTCGCCGCTGCGGACCTTATAGCCGGAGCCCATGGATTTGCCGGAAACCTTGATTTCCACTGCGCCGGTTTCATCGGTGTCGCCGATCGCAAATTGATTTTCGCTGTGGACTTTTTCGAAGGTGGAGCTACGGCGGTGGGTAACAATGTCCCGCAGCTGGATTTCTAGGGTTTTCACCACGTCTTTGTTGTCAACGCCGTCGACGCTAACGGAAAAGTCTGAGGCGATCGCGACTTTACCCTTAAAAACTTCGTCGCCTTGGCGCAGTTCGATATCAGCGCTATAGCCGGGGAAGTTTGCGCCCCAGGTGTAGCGGTTTTCAAAGGCAGCGCGGAATAGGGCGCGGGCGTCGGTTTGAACGGTGGTTGTCATAGTTTTTTCGCG
>JBCCTE010000152.1:0-6887 GCA_039198915.1 Cyanobacteria bacterium P01_D01_bin.73
AGCCCGATAGGCTGGTACCCCCACGAGCCGTCAAAGGGATACTCCGAGACAGGCAAAAGTTCGATATGCGTGAACCCCAAGTTTTTCACGTAGGTCACAAGATCGCTGGCCAACTCGTGATAGCTCAGGGATCTGTTTCCCTCTTCCGGGACCCGTTTCCACGACCCCAGATGCACTTCGTAAATGGAAACCGGGCTGTCGATGCGCTGTTTGTCCGCGCGCGCCGTCATCCAGTCACTGTCTGACCACCCGAATTTTGAAAGATCGCGCACAACCGAACCGGTTTGCGGCGGATGCTCCGCGCCAAAGCCGACGGGATCTGCCTTTTGCGGCAGCAACGACCCTTGCGCGTCCAACACCTCATACTTGTATATCTCACCATCCCCGATGCCGGGAATAAAAACCTCCCATACACCGGTTTTGCCACGACGCCGCATTGCAGTGCGCCGTCCGTCCCATGTATTGAAATTTCCGACAACGGAAACACGCAGGGCGTTCGGGGCCCAGACTGCAAAATGCGTGCCCTGCGTGCCTTCATGCATCATGACGTGTGCCCCTAGGACGCGCCACAGCTGCCGGTGAGAGCCTTCGCCGATCAGGTGTTCATCAATCTCGCCCATGACGGGGCCAAAACGGTAGGGGTCATCTGCTTCCCAAGTTACCTCGCCCTGCTCCACCCTTAACCTGTAAGCGAAGCGGTTCTTACGGCGACCGGCCACACCTTCAAAAAGCCCAGGGGCACGTGGTACGGGTTTCAGCGCAATAATGCGCCGCCCGGTTTTGACGTCCAAAACGTCGATCGCAGACGCGTCGGGCACCATAGCCCGAACTGTCAGTTTTCCATCAACGTCATGCAAGCCCAGCATGGAAAATGGATCATCATGCTGCCCTGCTACAAGACGCGCCGCCTGGGTTGGGTCAATGCTCAAATAGGACCTCCCGGACGCTATGCCACGCTGCGGCTGGCTGTTGACCCGTCAAGCAGGCTTTCCGCTTTCCAGATGTCTTGCGCATACCCGCGGATTGTCCGGTCGGACGAGAACCAACCAACCCGCGCAGTGTTCAGCGCTGCCATACGCATCCACTCCGAACCGCGCCGGAATGATGCGTCAACAGTACGCTGCGTTGCAAAGTACGCGTCGAAGTCGCAGGAGACCAGAAAGTAATCATGGTTGTAGAGCCCATCCACCAACCCCGCGTACCGCGAAGTGTCTTTGCTGGAGAACACACCAGATCTGATCTGGTCCAGAACCTGCACCAAACGCGGGCTTGCCTGAATTGCCCGGCGCGCATAGCCCGGTTCAGCCCGGCGTGCGACGACCTCTTTTGCCGTCAGTCCGAAAAGGAAGAAGTTCTCCGCCCCGACACAATCGCGTATTTCAACGTTTGCACCATCGAGCGTGCCAATGGTCGGTGCACCATTGAGGGCAAACTTCATGTTTCCGGTGCCCGAAGCTTCTTTGCCCGCTGTCGAAATTTGCTCAGACAAATCCGCCGCCGGATAAATCTGCTGCCCCAGGGAAACAGAATAGCCCGGCACAAACACGACTTTGATGCGCCCTGCCACCTGGCGATCGCGATTCACCACCTTAGCGACGGCGTTAATCAACCGAATCACCAGCTTCGCCATGTAGTAGCCCGGCGCCGCTTTACCAGCAAAAATAAAGGTACGCGGCTGGATATCTGTCTGAGGGTTGGCTTTGATGCGGTTGTAAAGACCAATTACGTGCAGGATATTCAGCAACTGGCGCTTGTACTCGTGAATCCGCTTCACCTGTACGTCAAACAGAGACGTGGGATCAATATCCTCGTCATTGGTTTTCAGAATCCGCTCCGCTAGCTGGCGCTTGTTCGCGTCCTTGATTGCCTGCCAGCGATTGCGAAACTCAGAATCATCGATATAGCCCTCAAGCTGGCGCATACGCTCCAAATCCGTCGCCCAGCCGTCGCCAATTTTGTCAGTAATCAGCTTCGATAGCTCCGGATTGCTCAACAGCAGCCAGCGGCGAGGGGTGATCCCATTAGTCTTATTCTGGAATTTCTCCGGCCACATGTCGTTGAACTCATGGAGCACCTGAGTTTTCAGCAGCTCCGTATGCAGCGCCGCAACGCCATTCACCGCATGGCAACCCACACAGGCCAAGTGCGCCATCCGCACATGCTTGGGCATACCTTCTTCGATCAAAGACATGCGACCCACTCGGTCCTCATCCTCGGGATCAAAGCGGCGCACTTCATCGATAAACCGGCTATTGATCTCGTAAATGATTTCCAAATGGCGAGGCAGCAATCGCTCAAACAGGGGCACCGGCCAACGCTCCAGGGCCTCCATCAGCAGGGTGTGGTTAGTGTAAGCCAAGCAGTCGCGGGTAATACGCCACGCCTGGTTCCAGCCCAAGCGATGCTCATCAATCAGCAGCCGCATTAGCTCCGCCACCGCGATCGCCGGGTGAGTATCATTCAGTTGAATCGCCGCCGCATCTGCCAAATTCTCCAGGCTATTGCGGCGATCATTCAAATGGCGATGGATAATATCCTTTAGAGAACAGCTCACAAAGAAGTACTGCTGCTCCAGCCGTAGCTGCTTACCCTGCTCCGTATTGTCGTTGGGGTACAGCACCTTCGAAATATTTTCCGAGCTGATCTTGTCGGCAACAGCACCGGAATAATCACCGCTGTCAAACACCTGAAAGTCAAACTCCACGTTGGCGCTGGCCCGCCAAAGCCGCAGCGTACTCACCGTGTTGTTGTTATACCCGGCGATCGGCACATCGTAGGGCGTGCCTAGCACCTTGCGGGCCGGCTTCCAGCGCTTACGATACTCGCCACTTTCATCCTCATAGGCTTCCGTGGTGCCGCCGTAGCAGACCTCCACCGTCAGCTCCGGGTGGCGAATTTCCCAGGGATTGCCAAAGCGTAGCCATTTATCCGGGCGCTCAACCTGGCAGCCGTCCTTAATGTCCTGGTCAAAAATTCCAAACTCGTAGCGGATCCCGTAACCGATCGCCGGGATCTCCAACGTCGCCAGAGAATCGAGAAAACATGCTGCCAAGCGCCCCAGACCACCGTTGCCCAAACCCGGCTCCGGCTCCACCTCCAACAGCTCCTCAAAATCCAGCCCTGACTCAGTCACCACCTGCTTCGCCTGGTCGTAAATCCCCAAATTCAGCAGGTTCTTCGCCAGTTGTCGCCCCAGCAAAAACTCCGCCGACAGGTAGCAAACCGTCTTTGCCCCCTGGGTCATATAGGCGGTATTGCTAGCAATCCAGCGGTGTAACAGGCGATCGCGCACTGTGTAGGAGAGCGCCATGTAGTAGTCGTAGGGCGTCGCCGTCAGCTCGTTCTTGCCCTGGATGTAGTAGAGATTATCGGCAAACGCTCGGTGCAGCGTCTCCACCGTCATGCCGGTGCGATCATCTTCTACCCGAACTGTAACCGGGCAGTCTTGCCCTTGCAATTCAGAAGTATCAGAAGTATGGGGATAGTTGCCAGATTGGCCGTGACCGTTCGTCGTGGTTTTTCCTTGGGTATTCATTAGAAATTGAGATTGATAACGATAAGTCCATCGGCAGGGATTCAGGACAAGGATCCCTTCGGGGATCAACCAGTGAGGTCAGTCCAGAATCAAAATCAATCGAGACTAAATCAACAATTGAAAATAAATGCAGATGGAGAAAACAAGGTTGGCGATCGCCACAGCCCCAGGTTGAAACTGGCAAAGAAACAAGGAATTGCAACTCAGGTTAAGTAGCATGGACTAAGCAGAGTCAGGCTAATCTAGCCCAATCGTTACGGCTTAAAATCCTTCCTTCGTTGCAGTTTTCAAAGCCTAGCGAGCGTCAGATCTTGTTTAGGCATTTCAGGCGTTATGGGTCGAGGGGTAGAACGCCGTTGCCATTGGTTTTAAGGAATTGAAAGTAGCAAGCTGTAGGTAACAGGCTAATAAATAACAAGTTAATTGGTGTGGAGGGATAACCCATTAAGGTGGCTCCAATTGGCGGCTCCAGTAAGAGACAATCGGTCAGGCAGTGCACCGACAATCAGTCGGATAACAAGAAAGCGTCGATAATGGTACTCTGCAAAGGCTGTAACAATGTCGCTTTTTTCAGCACACTCTTGGCAATCTACCTAGGCAACCCATCAATTAGATTGGTTGTAAATAAACTGGTTGCTAACGTCAAGCCAAGCGCTTTGCCAACTACACCTTTGATACACCACATGATGCCGTCATAAGATCATTAAGGTATCTGGAGAGTCGTGAGTTCTGTATGGGATTGCCCCCAGTCTAGCCGAGTTAATTCAACACCCTGCTGCTGTGTCCACAAGTTTTAACCTCGATGAAGCCGTTTTGTTTGCGGAAAACCCGGAGCCGCGCTGTCCCTGCGTGTTGCTGCTGGATGTATCCGGGTCCATGAGCGGTCCACCGATCGCCGCGCTGAATGAGGGTTTAAAAGCGTTTCAGGATGATCTCAATCGAGATGATTTGGCGCGCAAGCGGGTTGAGATCGCCATTGTTACGTTTGATGATCGTGTCCAAATTGTGCAGGATTTTGTAACTGCCGATGCCTTTGAAGCGCCAACCCTTGAAACTGGCGGCATGACTTATATGGGGGCAGCGATCCATACGGGGCTGGACCTGGTGCGCGATCGCAAAGCTCAGTATCGCGCCAACGGTGTGGCTTACTATCGACCCTGGGTGTTTATGATTACTGACGGCGCGCCCACCGATGAGCCGGGAACAATGGAAAAGGCCTCGGCGCGGATTCGCGGGGAAGAAGACAAGAAAAGTATTGCGTTTTTCTCTGTAGGCGTTGAGGGGGCAGACATGGAGCGGCTGCAAACGGTGGCAGTGCGATCGCCCTTGAAGTTAAAAGGGCTGAGCTTCCAGGAAATGTTCCTGTGGCTGTCTGCCAGCATGCAGCAGGTGTCCCAGTCTCGCCCCGATGAACAGGTGGCACTACCGTCTCCGGCGGGTTGGGGCGAAGTTTAAATGCCGTGGACGGTGGTGGGAAAGTCAGTGATGGGCACCGGCCACGAACGGCGATCGCAGCCTTGCCAAGATGCCTGGGCGTGGAAAGAAATCAATGGGGATCACTTATGTGTTGCCGTAGCCGATGGCGCGGGATCAGCTGCCCACTCTGACATTGGGGCTCGCACGGCGGTGGCGACGGCAGTAGAAAGGGTTGCCCAAGCTGTCGCTGAGAAGCTTGAAAGTTTGGACGCCGATTCAGAGCTAGAGGGGTGGCGATCGCCGCTAACCAATGTCGCCAAGGACGTGAAAAAAGAGCTGGATTTAACGGCGTTGCAGAAGGAAGTTGCCGTGCGGGAGCTAGCTTGCACGCTGCTGCTAATGTTGTGGACTCCCTCAGGGATCGTGGCACTACAGGTGGGAGATGGTGCAATTGTTGGGCGGGATCCGTCGGGGAAGATGGTCGCCTTAACCCAACCGGAGCAAGGGGAGTATGCCAACCAAACGGTGTTTATCGTTGAAGACAAGGCAGCGGAACAGGCGCAGTTTATGTGCTGGCCCTTCGCGATCGCCGATTGTCAAAACGCTAGCGAAAGTACGAAAAATTCTCCCCAGGCAAACCTTTCCCACATCGCCTTATTTTCTGACGGACTTCAGCGGCTTGCCCTAGAGCTGCCTATCGGTAAACCTTTTACGCCCTTCTTCGATCCACTATTTTCATTTTTAGATCAGGTGCGCAATTCTTTACCCGATGCAGCTGATCCCAAAGCCATTTTCGATGATGCCGGTAAGACACTGGACAGTTTCTTGCGATCGCCCCGGGTCACAGCTCGCACTGATGACGACTTAACCCTGGTGCTGATTACATCCACCCAAAATATTTCTGCTCCAGAAAAAAGTAAAGAAGGCAGCTAGCAACAAAATTGCCCGCCACCTTCTTCCAAAAAACTCAGGGATTTGCAATCCTTACCAAATCCTACGCCAAACCCAACCAAGACAAGACGCCCTGTCCTGTCAAATACTCAACAACAACGGCAACGATAAAACCGATCATCGCAGCGCGACCGTTCAACCGCTCAGCGTAGTTATTAAAACCAAACTTCGGATCTTCCAGATTCGGAGTAACAGAAGGTTTTGGGCTCGCCATGGCGCTAACTCCCTACTAAAATTTACTTTTTGTAATATTCAGGTGCCATTGTAGCTTACCCCCTCCATCTATGTGCTCGCCACGCAGAAGGGATCAGTGAACTCTATTGAAGCGGCGGTAGATGGCAGAGCGAATCCGTTTTCCTAACAGCGCCCAGCCCACTCCGGCGATCGCCCCCACCAAAGCTCCAGCTACTCCGCCCGCTAGGGAATAAATAAATCCGGCCAAAGGAGTGGAGATTCCCGTAGACACCAAATATCCAATCACGCCTCCGGGAATAGCACCGGTATAGCTTCCGTAAACTCCTAGTCGGAATGCTGAACGAGAGACAACTAATCCTAAAAGTCCAAAAACCAAGCCAATTAGCCCCACAATGATGACGCAGGTCACCATCACACCAACAATAAAGGCGGGAGTGTAGGGGTCAAGAATCATGGGCTAAGGCGGCAACTTTTCAGGAATCGTAACACGACGCCAATCCAAACCTACGTTTTAAGGATTCATTATCAGGGGAGACTTAATCACAGAGGGTAAATGAGTTTTCTCCCTTAGAACCTTCTACGCCTTTGATGAAAATACGAATTCTCCAGCAAATAACATCGTCCACCAGTTAGCCCTAATTTGGGAGGTTGAGCGATCGCCCCAAGTCAAAAGCGCCATTTACGGCCAATGACTATGACGATTGCTAGACGTAAATAAACTCATTCTTACCCGATACAAATCAGCCAATAGCAGAATATGCCCGATGTCAAATATCTAAAAACAGCCACT
>JBCCTE010000153.1:0-6866 GCA_039198915.1 Cyanobacteria bacterium P01_D01_bin.73
ACCGTAGACAATGATGCCGGCAGTCACCGTTGCAGCTCCCACCATCAGGCGGCGCAGGGGACGGGATTTATTGCGCTCATCGGCGTTACGCTCAGCTCGGTTCCAACCCCGCGTCCAACCCCACAGCTTTTTCAGTCCGTAGACGAAGATTAAGGTCCATAAGGCGATCGCGCCAATCCGCACCGGCCAAGTTGCCTCCAAACCGTCCAAAGGTAGCGGATAGCCCACAACCCCGCGCGCCCCTCGAGTCAGCCATTCTTCATTTAGCGCCACCAGCCGCACCACCTCGGAAACACCAATGGTGACGATCGCCAAATAATCTTCCCGCAGCCGCAGCGTCGACGCGCCTACAATTAATCCCAGCAAGCTTGCCAGCGCTGCCCCTGCCAGTACGGAGAAAATCAGCGGAATTCCGCTCAAACTCAGTAAAACCGTGGTGTATGCCCCGACGGTCATAAACGCCACATGGCCAAAATTAATCAGGCCAGTCATGCCCCACTGCACGTTTAAGCCCAGACTCAGCAAGGCAAAAATGCTGGCATTGGCGATTAAATAAATTAGGTAATTGACCATAGGGCTCTGCCGAGGCGACTGGGGGAAGTGGCGTGGGCGCAGGATGCAGCCCGTCGGCTAGTGTACCCCGTTCAGATGGGTTTCGCGGGACACCAGAGAGCCTCTTGCAGAAGTCAAAAGCTTTGGAGGTCAGCTACTGTGCTCTATCTACGTTACAGATTGCAGGCTTCCAGCACCTGGAGGAATAGACCAGAACTCCACCACACGCCAACGGATGAGCAGGAGGGAAGGTGTCCTTCGGGGGCATTTAAACCGGCGCTGACTTTTTTCTTCCCCAACCATCCCAAGCTGTCGCCGAACTGGCACCAGGCTTCTACCTGACTGGTGTCGCCATCGGCAATGTCCTGCCACAGCTTTTTCTGAATGCTGAAACCGAACTGCTCCTGGCTGTAGGCAACCCAGAGGCGATCGATCGCCTGCAAATCCTCAGCGGGAAAGTTTTCAATATCTTCAATGCGTAACCAGCTGGTGGACGATCGCCCGGCAACCTTCAGCATCAGCTTGGTGGTTTCGCGATCGGCATCCGCCCATTTCCCGGCGGCGAGTAGCTTGTGCAGCTTGCGGTAGCTGACGTTGGATTTTGTACTGGCAGTATCGTCTTCGTTGTCCTCGGACGAGATGTTTTCTCCAGAGGCCAAATCTGTGTCGGTGGCGATCGCCAAATTGGTTAGCTCTAATCCCGCATCGGCAAAGGGGGAGTCTATCAGGGAATCCCCAGCAGGTGGAGCGATCGCGCCATTGCCAACCGCACCATTACCATTGGCAGCAAAAAGCACCCCCGACTCGGACAAGCCTCCGTTTGACGTACCTGCCGGCATATCCGGTAAACGCTCCCGCAAAAGTGCCCACTGCTGCTGCATTTGCTGCTGAAGACTTTGCACCGCTGCCAACAAAATCGCTTCGCTGGCGGGAGAAGATCCGTTGCCATTGCTTTCAGCGGAAGTCGCGGCTTCCTCGGTCCCTCCAACTTCGCTGGCAGGGGTCGCTTGCAGAGCGTTGGCGTTTTCCCTAACTAGATCCTGAAGCTGAAGTAGCTGGGCGTGGAGTTGCGATCGCTCCTTGTGCGCCCGCCGCAGCTGTTTCGCCATCAAAGATAAATCACGTCCCATCGTGCCCAATTCCTGCTGAAGCTGCGCCTTTTGCCACATATCCCGCGCCCAGGTAATTTGGATTTCCTCGCGGGACGCCAGGAACTGAGCCATGGCATCGGTCATGGGAATAGACAGAGGCTCTAGGTACCAGCCACAGGCAGTGCAACGCTCAGAGGAAACAGCGTCACTGGTGATCTCGATATTACAAACTGGGCACTGAGAAGGAGACATGGGAAGCGCAGTGAAGATGTGTGAGTGTTCGCCTAAGGACATCGATAAAGCCAACTAAGCTGTCGGATGGTCTCTGGCGCGTTGTTTATGTTTTTCTAGTTACGTTCTTTACGCTCTACTCGTAGCTTTTTCAGTATGCCCAACGTTATTCCCGACGTGTGCTATAGCCAGCCAAGGGGAAGCTTTAGGCCACTTATTTGTCATTGCTCCCATTCTATTCCGGCTTTTTCTATTCGTCCGCCCCTTACTAGGACGCTGCGGGTCACACTTTGAGACGCAGCGTTTTTTGGGTGAATTGCTCTAATGGTGTGGAGACTCGATTAGGCAGAGGAAGATGGACGGGGGAAGAATTTAAGATTGGCGAAGATCCCCTTAGGATTAGGACGACTCGGTTTTTCCGTTGCTAGTTTTTAGATACCACCCCAGATATCACCCTTTAGATATCACCCCTAGGACGTTGCTTTTAGCACGCTGCCTCTAGTGGGCACGCTGTCCTTGGGACGTTTCGTTTGAAGACATTACCCTGCTAGACATTTATCCTTTAAGAACATGATTGACAATATGGCGCTTTGGCAACGGTATCGGGACTGGTTGTATTACAACGATGCGCTTGAATTGTTTGTGGATGTCAGCCGTATGGGGGTTGATGACGGTTTTGTGGCGAAGATGCAACCGCTATTTGAGCGGGCGTTTAAGGATATGAAGGCGCTGGAGTCGGGGGCGATCGCCAACCCGGACGAGGGGCGACAGGTGGGGCACTATTGGCTGCGGACGCCGGAGATGGCGCCGACGCCGGATCTGCGGGCAGAAATTGAGCGGGTGTTGGATGATATTGAGTCCTTTGCCGGGCGGATTCACCGGGGTGAGCTGCTGACGCCGAAGGGCGATCGCTACACGGATATTCTGTCGGTGGGCATTGGTGGTTCGGCGCTGGGGCCGCAGTTTGTAGATCAGGCGCTGGCACCGGTTAAGGCACCGTTGCAAATCCATTTCATTGACAACACGGATCCGGATGGCATTTTGCGGGTTTTGGACCGGGACAGCGGGGCAGGACCGTTGCGCGATCGCCTAGATACGACGTTGGTGTTGGTGGTGTCCAAGTCTGGGGGAACGCCGGAAACCCGCAACGGCATGGTGGAAATGAAGGCGGCCTACGCGGCAGCGGGGATTCATTTTCCGCCCCATTTTGTGGCGATTACCAGCCAGGGCAGCAAACTGGATCAGTGGGCTAAGGATGAGGATTGGCTCAAAACCTTCCCGATGTATGACTGGGTGGGCGGACGAACGTCGGAGTTTTCGGCGGTTGGTTTAGTGGCGGCGGCGTTGCAGGGGATTAATATCCGAGGGATGTTGACCGGGGCGAAGCTGATGGATGCGGCAACTCGGGTGGCGGATATTCGAGCGAATCCGGCGGCGCTGCTGGCTTTGAGCTGGTACTACGCCGGCAATGGTCGGGGCGAAAAGGACATGGTGGTTTTGCCTTATAAGGATCGGCTGCTGCTGTTTTCGCGCTATCTCCAGCAGTTGGTGATGGAGTCTTTGGGTAAGGAGCTGGATTTGGAGGGCAATCGGGTTTATCAGGGGATTGCGGTTTATGGCAACAAGGGGTCGACGGATCAGCATGCCTACGTTCAGCAGCTGCGGGAAGGGGTGCCTAATTTCTTCGCGACGCTGATTGAGGTGTTGGAGGATGGCGATCGCGACCCGGTGTATGTGGAAGGCAATGATATTACCAGCGGCGATTATTTGTCGGGGCTGTGGCAAGGGACTCGCAAGGCGCTGCATGAGAAAGGTCGAGAGTCCATCACGATTACGGTGCCTCGGGTGGATGAGCAGAGTGTCGGGGCGTTGATTGCGCTGTATGAGCGGGCGGTGAGTTTCTATGCGTCGCTGGTGAATATTAATGCGTACCACCAGCCGGGGGTGGAAGCGGGCAAGAAGGCGGCGGCGAATATTTTGGCGTTGCAAACCAAGGTAATTCAGGCGCTGCGACAGGCGATCGCCCCGGTTTCGCTGGAGGAGTTGGCGGAGCAAATCGAGGCTCAGGACAGTATTGAAACGGTGTACTTTATCGTTCGCCACCTGTCTAGGAACCAGCGAGGTGCGACCTGGACCGGTGACATTGGTAAGCCCGAAACCTTAAAAATCTCCTGGACAAGCTAGAGCTGAAACTACGCCAGTTACCTTGGGATTCCAAAGGGTCAATGACCCTTTGGTGGGGGCTCGGGGGCAAAGCCCCTGAAAAGCAGTAATTTTAAGCAGTAGCTTTAGTCCTCAAAAGCTTTAGTCCTCAAACCCGAGCTCTGCCAAAAGCCGGTCAATTTTTGCGCGATGATTTGCCTGCCAAGCCTCCAGCGTCGTCGCCTCATCCCGATCCGCGCGCTCCTTCGCCCGCAGCCAAACTTCCTCTGCCTGGGCGATCGCGACCACAGCAATCCCCTCCTCATCGGCCACCACGATATCGCCCGGATTAACCGCCACCCCACCGCAGGTGATGGGTTGATTCAACGTCCCCAGCGCCTGCTTTTTTCCGGGAATTGGCGACACGCCCCGCGCGAAAACGGCAAACCCCGCCTCGCGCACTTCCGCCACATCGCGAATGACGCCATCAATTACAAACCCCGCAATTCCTCGCTGCTGCGCCGTGGCACACACATTGCCGCCGGACAGAGCGTAGCGCGTATCTCCCCCCTGCGCCACGATGATCGATCCTGGCGCAGCTCGATATAGCGCCGCGTGTAGCATCAGATTATCCCCCGGCGGACAGCTTACGGTGTAGGCCGGTCCGGCGATGCGAGGGATACGCGGCCACATTTCCCGAATCCCCATATCCATCAGGCGATCGCGCCCCAATCCCGCATCGGCGTAGAAGGTCGGCGCGAAGGTCGCAAACTTAGCAAAATCACTCATGGTTTAGGCAACGAGAATCAATTTTTTTCAATCGTCAACAAGCAGCGATCCAAAAATTGATGGGCGCCAACGGGGACTAACGCAGTGTAAATGCTGCATCGGGATAGGGGTCGATATTTAAGGAATTTATGCCACATCGAAGTTGTATCTTTGATTTTTTGGGTATTTTATCCCCCCTAGGGGGATATGCTAAATAAATTCCAAGAACAAAATCCCAAAAACACAGAAGTACTTAGGGCGTGTGTCCCGTTAAACCCCCTAAGTAGTGCTTCGAGGGAAATACACGCCCTTTTAGAAACAACAGACTAAGGGCTGAAATCCTTGTTGCTATTGGTTTTGAGGTTTAGCTGAGCACAGTCCTTAGTAAAGCCGTCATGTTTTCCCAATCCCAAATCTTTCGTTGTTTGGCAAATCCCATATTTGCCCGTCTGTATTCCGCCCAAACCATCAACCTGATCGGCGATGCCCTGACCTGGTTAGGGTTGGCATTGCTAGCTTTCGAAATCGCTGGTGAAAATGCTGGCGTTATTTTGTCGGGCGCATTGACCCTGCGCGTGGTGGCATACGTGGTGCTGTCACCGGTAGCAGGAGCGATCGCAGATCGAGTGGACCGTAAATTGCTGATGGTGCTCACCCACCTGATGCGTATGGGGCTGATTTGTCTATTTCCCTTTATTAATCAGCCCTGGCAAGTCTATGCCACGGTTCTAGCGCTCAATGTGTTTTCCGCTTTCTTTATGCCCACCTACAAAGCCACTATCCCCCTGGTGGTGGACTCGTCAGAATATCCCCAGGCGATCGCCCTTTCCAGCGCCACCTACCAAATCCTAGGGGTGCTCGGTCCTGGCATTGCCGGCAGTGTTGCAGCTTTGGTGGGAACGCGCCAAATCTTTTTTCTGGATGCCCTCACCTTTTTAATTGCGGCGCTTTTGATACTGTCCCTGCCAGGCAAACTGAGGGTGCCCCAGGTGGAGAAAAAAACTGAAAATCATCGCACCTGGCAGGATTTGCAGGCGGGCACCATTTGTTTATTTCGAGACCCACTGATTCGCTACGCCTTGGTGATGCAGCTAGTGGCGGCAATTATTGGCGCCACGATTTTAATTAACACCGTCGGATATGTGCAGGGCACGCTGCAGCTAGACAAGCTGGAATACGGCTGGACAATGGCAGCCTTTGGCTTGGGTGCTTCCCTGGCAGCAGTGGGGCTAAGTGTTGTTAAGCAAACTCGCTCCAAGCTAACCCTAACCACCTTTGGCGCAGTGCTAATCTCCCTGGCAATCTTCCCGGCAAACTGGGTGGGATTAAATAGCTTGCTGATTCTATGGCTATTGGCTGGGGTGGGTCAGACCCTGATTAATGTGCCCACCCAGGTGTTAATTGCAGATCGAGTGGATGTAAATATTCAAGGACGGGTGTACGGGGCTCACTTCGCCTGGAGCCATTTTTGGTGGGCGATCGCCTACCCTCTGACGGGCTGGATGGGCAGCAATTTTCCTTTGGCCATTTTCTTCAACAGCAGCCTAATTGGCTTAGCGGTTTTGGGAGGCGCTTACGTTGTTTTACGCCCCTCACGACAGCAAAGGGCAATTCAAGGAAAGTGGCACGAGCATGAGCATAATCACGATCAACACCACCAACATCAGTATTACGCCCATAGTTATGAAAATGTTAAGTCCGCGGCGGGGGCGATCGCCGAGCCCCACCGACATCTACACTTTCACGACGCATGATGTGAGTAACGAGTAAACGTCCAACCAGCGAGACAATGACAACAACTTTTATGACAACTTCAGCCCCTTGGACGCCAGGAATTCGGAATTGTATAGCTTGGACTGATACCGCGCACCGCCATCACAAAGTATGGTCACGATGGTGTGTCCCGGTCCCATCTGCTTCGCCAGCTTTACCGCCGCGCCGACATTAATACCAACAGAGCCGCCCATAAATAGCCCCTCCTGCTTCAGAAGTTGCGAAAGCACCTCCATGCACTCGGGATCCGTAACCCGCACAGCATCATCAATGGGTACGCCTTCCATATTGGCGGTGATACGAGAATTG
>JBCCTE010000154.1:0-6856 GCA_039198915.1 Cyanobacteria bacterium P01_D01_bin.73
ATGTCCTTAGGGATATCATTGCAAATGAAGTAATCCTTGTCGTGGTCTGTGATCGTTGCGAAAGCCGTGCTTTCTCTGCAAAAGAAGGGCTGCGTAGAGTATATTGACGGCTTCCTGTGGAGGTCAATGGCAATATCTGAACCGTTTTGCCCAGATTCAGGGCGAATAAGCTTTATACAGAACCTGATATTCTTTTTGTCGAAAGGGGTAGGCTTATAGGCTCTCTCCATTAACAAGAAGTTTCTATTGAAAATCGATTTCAGCTCATGTTCAAGCAAGTCGCTGGTGAGAGCATCGTACAAAGATCGAAGTTTGGCAATGTCTTTTTTTTCTAATTCTTTAAGGATTTCTTCAGGAGTCGATGTGTCAATATCGAAATCTTTCAATGAATCCTTTAGGGCTTTATGTCTTTGATTTATCTCATAATTAAAGACTAATGTTCGATTTTGATTGTACGCAATCGTTTCACAAGCTAGATGTTTGAATTCTTTGCCTGTGATGCGACTACGTCTAACTAGTCTGACTATGAAAGTGCAAGCTTTAACAAAGGTAGGAAATAACTTTATGACATCAGTGCTCATACTTAAGACTCACCCGACACTGTGCACACATTGTAAGCCTGCTCACTCACAGTGTCTTGCTTCTTTATTATCACCGGGACATAGATAGTAACTTCGGATTAGGTATGCCAAAAAGTTGCATCCTATCAACGAAGAGCCTCTAAAGACTTTCAGGATAAGGTCGCGCTTTCAATATGGAAACTGCTGCAACATCTTTGGCGACAGCCGTTTACTGGAGCTTTAGGGGCACCGCATTCTACTGGTATTGCTATGGTTTCTTTCTTTCGTAACCTCGGGCGATCTCGCTCGATTTTCGCGGCACTGTTGCTGGCGACGAGTTTGTTCACCGCCGGATGTGCAAACGAGATTCTGACTTTTCTGGAGGAAGTCAGCAAGGAGGTCAACAAAGAGGTCAATCAAGAATCCAACCGGCAGAACTCCCGAGGGATTGATTCCAGTAGCGATGGTTCTGATTCTGAGCACCTGGAACTGGGAAATCCTAGCGATGCGATCGCCGACCCCAACAACGCTGACAATTACCTGTTGGAAACCCCGGAGTACGCCCTGTCCTACAACAACTCTCGAGGGACGGCGAACTGGGCAAGCTGGAAACTAGACAAATCCTGGTTTGGACCGGCAAAACGCGATAACGATTTCCGCGCCGATGAGCGATTGCCGGTGGAATGGTACCAAGTAGATGGCAATGATTACAAAGGCAGTGGCTACGATCGCGGCCATCTCGTGCCTTCAGCGGATCGCACCAAAACCCAGGGCGTGAATTCCAATACGTTTTTCATGACCAATATCATTCCCCAAACGCCAGATAACAACCGGGAAACCTGGCGGCGAATGGAGGAATATTGCCGGCAGCTGGTGAATCGAGGCTACGACATTTACCTGGTGGCGGGAGTCTATGGTGGGTCGAAGAAAATTGCTGATGGGCGGGTGACGGTGCCAAAGCAGACTTGGAAGGTGGCGATCGCCGTGGACACAGGAACGGATCCCAAGACCGTGTCGCCGGGAGATGCCCTGGTGTTCGCCGTTGATATTCCCAATAACAAGCGCCTGTCCAACAATTGGCGACGGTATCAGCTATCCATCGATGACTTGGAAGCACGCACCGGCCTGGATTTTTTTGAGCTGCTGCCCGACGGTTTGGAAAATGCCATTGAAAGCCAAAACGTAGAAGCACCACGCTTTTAAACGCAGTGCTTCAAAGAAAAAGATTTAAGCGATAGACGTTTAATCCGTGCGGACGCGCATTAGCGGCTGGTCGAATTCCACCGGCTGGCCGTCTTCCACCAGCAGTTCAATAATTTCACCCGTTAATTCTGCCTCCAGTTCGTTCATCAGCTTCATCGCTTCGATGATGCAGACGGTCTGACCTGACTGGACGCGATCGCCCACGTTGATAAAGGGATCCTCTCCCGGTGCCGGGGCACGGTAGAAGGTTCCCACCATAGGCGACAGGATTTCCTTAACCTTGGCGTCTGCTTGGGGAGGCGCTGCCGCTGGGGCAGGGGCTGGAGCAGCGGGGGCTGCTGCCGGTGTTACCGGGGCGGGAGCTACGGGAACGGCGGGGGTAATTGCAGCGGTCATGCCCTCTGCGGCGATCGCCATTCCACCGGTGGGAGCAACAATCGCATCAGGGGACGCCACTGCCGCCACTGCCTTGCGCACCGTCATCTCGAAGTCACCATTCTTCAAGGTCACTTCCGCAATATCCGTCTGTCCAATAACCTGGATCAGCTCTCGAAGCTCTTCAAAATTTAGCGACACGGCTACCTCGCTCCCAAGTTTCGACGCTAACAACCCGCCTCAATCTATCTACGCCGCCGGTCTAAGCCGCCGGACTAGGCCACCGGACTGAGACCGAACTATGCCACCTATTCCCGGCCCAGGTACTTATCGGTGCGGGTATCAATCTTGATTCGCTCGCCGGTGGAGATAAACAGCGGCACCATAATCTGAGCGCCCCCTTCGACGATCGCCGGCTTTGTACCGCCCGTTGCCGTATCGCCCTTAACGCCGGGGTCTGTCTGCACAATTTCCAACACAATGGAACTCGGCAGTTCTACGTCAATGACCTTCTCATTCCAAAACACCGCCGTCACCTGCATCTCTTCCTTCAGGTACTTGGAGCGATCGCCAATTTCCGACTCATTCAGGCGGGTCTCCTCGTAGGACTCCATATCCATCAGGACATACTGGTCACCATCCTTGTAGGTGTACTGCATATCCCGCTTATCGAGAGTCGCCTGGGGCACGGTTTCACCGGCGCGGAAGGTGCGCTCAACGGTGGAACCGGTGGTGACATTTTTGAGCTTGGTGCGAACGAACGCCGATCCCTTCCCTGGCTTAACGTGCAAAAACTCCACAACGCGCCATACTGCTTTGTCTAGCTCGATTGTGACGCCGGGTCGGAAATCGTTACTGGAAATCATTAGTCGTTCAACACCGTCTAACGCAAAGTTGCTTGCCCAGCCTGCGGTTGGCAGCCCAAACCTGAGCCTCGCACTGAGCCATAGCCGGGTCAACTTTAACCCGTTTTGGGACGTTTTGGGGCGTTGAAATCTGCCTAGGAGCTAGGCTGGCTGGGGATGTAACGAAAATGGGCGTAGGGTTTTCGTGCGGCTGGGGGGAAGACCTATGGCAAGATTATGAAGGTTCAAATATTATTACGGCTGCTTAACGCTATTGCCATAGCGCACCGTAAAGTCTGAGTCATTGGCGGGCTCATTGTCTGAGTCATACGTGCAAGCCACAAATAAGCCACAAACAAGTCGTAATTTTGAGCGGGAATCATCCTGGGAGGAGCAGTGAATCGGTACCACAGTAAGGACGCTTACAGGCGCGCCGTTGGTCGGGTTGCAAAGGAGTTAGTAGGTAAATCCGTTGGGGCGATCGCCGTGATGACGATTTGCTTGACGGTCTTCCTGGCGACCTGCTTGGGCACTGCAACTCCTGCGCAGGCGTTTAATGGTCCGCTGGTGGCAGCGTTGCCCTCCGGCAATCCCATCTCCAACGGTAAGGCGCTGCTGCGTTACTCCTTGCCCATTGAAAACGAAGCGATTCGTAAGGTGCAGGGCAGCCTAGAGGAAATGTCCAACGACCTGCGGGCAAAGCGCTGGGGACCGATTGATAAGAAGGCGAAGACAGCCCAGAAGGTGCTGGAGAAAAAGTCTGATGCTTTGTTAGTTGGCGTTCCTGATTCCTTTATGCCCGAAGCTGAGGAGCTGGTGACGCAAATCGGTACGGGCTTAGAAGACCTGCGGTTAGCGGTGGATGAGCGCGATCGCGAGGCAATCTGGACCAAGCGCAACGAGATTTTGGACAACATCGGGGCGATCGAGGAATCGATGGTCACCGAATTCCCCTTCGAGGTGCCTGAAGATTACGCCAACCTGCCCCAGCTGAAAGGACGCGCCACCGTTGAGATGGAAACCAGCCGCGGCACCATTCAAATCACCCTTGATGGCTACAACGCTCCGGTAACGGCGGGCAATTTTGTGGACCTAGTCCAGCGTGGTTTCTACGACAATCTGCCGTTTATTCGTGCGGAAGATTCCTACGTTCTACAGTTCGGCGATCCTGACGGTCCCGACGAGGGCTTTAACGATCCCAAGACTGGTGAGTATCGCGCGGTGCCCCTAGAAATCATGGTGGAAGGCGATACGGAGCCTCTGTACGGCTACACCACTGAGGAAATTGGGCTCTACAAAAAGCTGCCGACGCTGCCGTTCTCTGCCTACGGTGCGCTGGCAATGGCTCGCCCCGAATCTAACAATAATGGTGGTTCTTCCCAGGTCTTTTTCTTCCTGTTTGAACCGGAATTAACCCCCGCGGGCGCCAATTTACTGGACGGTCGCTATGCTGTATTTGGTTACACCATTAGCGATAAAAACGGTAAGCCTATCCTTGATAAGATGCGGGCTGGTGACAAAGTGATTTCGGCAAAGGTGGTTTCCGGCGCTGAGAATTTAGTTCAGCCGTCCCAAGCCTAAAGCTGTCAGCTTAGGGTCCTAAGTTTGACATCTATTGCAGTTAAAAATTCCCTCTGAATTATCTTTATCCAGATATTCAGAGGGTGTTGTTTTTTGAGGTGTTTAGTGATGAGTGATTCAGCAGAAAAATCCAAGGTAATGGGGGCAATTAACCCGGATGAAATTAAGTTCAACGATCAAGGGTTAGTGACAGCGATCGCCCAGGATTATCTCGACGGTACGGTGCTGATGTTGGCATGGATGAACCGGGAATCGTTGGCAAAAACGCTGGAGACGGGGCAGGCATGGTATTGGAGTCGATCGCGCCAGGAACTATGGCATAAGGGCGCAACGTCAGGGCATTTCCAAACGCTACACACCATCCGCTACGACTGTGACAGCGACGCGATTTTGATGTCCATTGAACAGATGGGGGATATTGCTTGCCATACCGGGGTGCGCAGTTGTTTTCATCGGATTAACGATGGCAGTGAAGGTGAAAAAGTCGAGATTAAACAGCCGCCGGCGGACATGTTATCCCAGGTTTATGCGGTGATTCGCGATCGCCAAGCCAACCCCGATCCCAAGTCCTATACGTGTAGCCTATTCGACGGGGGCGACAATAAAATCCTCAAGAAAATTGGCGAAGAAGCCGCTGAAGTGGTGATGGCTTGTAAGGACGATAGCCCTGAGGAAATTGCCGGGGAAGTGGCGGATTTGATGTATCACGCTCTAGTGGCGATCGCCCACCACAACGTAGATATTCGCGATGTGTACAGAGTGCTGAAAAGCCGACATAAATAAGGGCACGTCAGAGTATTTCACCGATAAGTCCCTAGAATCCCTATGCAGCACAGAGTGCACATTCTTTTAGAATGAAATCGTAAAAAACAAAAGCGTAAGGGCTTCACTGTTTATTACGGTTCTTGTCCTAGAAGTCTGTGTTGATAAAAAGCCCCTAAATCTTTGCTTGCCCGCCTTGGGAAAGATGCAAGTTGGCTTAAAGGGCGAAAAATAAATTAGGGGTTTTATTGTGGCGGTCTATATCTCTGAGGTCTTTGAAGGCACTAGCGGCTCCGTTAAGTACGTCGAGCTTTTCAATAGCGGCAGCACTGCCATTGATTTGAGCGCGGGTGGCTACGCCCTTCGTCGATACTCCAATGCAGGTACTACGGGATTAACAATCAACCTGACTGGCACCATTGCTGCTGGCGATTTTTTCGTTATTGGAAACGCAGATGTTGAGGCTGGCAGCGGGGGACCTTTTCCTAACGGAACGTTGGATCAAACCAGCGGCTCCATTAGTCACAATGGTAACGATAAATACGATCTCGTTACTGATGCTTCCGGGACTCCGACCGTAATTGATAGCTTTGCCGCCGACAACATTGGAAACATCGCAATCTTTGCCATTGATGTTGTCGCATATCGAGTCGCTTCCAACTTGCCCAACAATGGAAATTGGGGCGGTACAGTTCAGCCTGGTGATGGATCCAATAGTGCCTCCGGCAACTGGCGCATACTCGACGTCTCTGCGAATAATGGGAATGCGTTAACCGTTGGCACTCCAGGAACGAATAGCGGTGTTGAAGCTGTTGCTAGTTTGGCGATCGCCGCAACGGACGCGAGCAAGGCGGAAGGAAACGCAGGCACCACATCATTTACGTTCACCGTGACCCGATCCGGGTTTACTACGGGAACCACCGATGTGAATTTTGCCGTCACTGGAACTGCTAATGCCGCGGACTTTGGCGGCACATTACCGTCTGGAACAGTTAACTTCGCTGCCAATGACCTTACGGAGACGATCACAATATCGGTCTCCGGTGACACCGATATTGAGCCGGACGAAAACTTCACGGTTACGTTGTCTGGCGCTACCGGCGGCGCGAACATTACTACGGCGGCGGCAATAGGCACCATCCAAAACGACGACACTGCGCCCACGCCGACCCCTACGCCCACGCCGCCCCCGACTCCTACTCCCACGCCAACCCCGACTCCGGTACCAACCCCGACTCCCACCCCCACGCCGCTGCCTCCGCCACCCCCTGCGCCCGCGTCCAATCCAGTGCTGGGAGCGATCGCCAGCGAAGGCTCCCCGGTCAATAACACCAGCGCCCTCCAACTAAACGCCACCGGCAAAACCCTGTCTCAGAAAACGCTGACGTTGAGCAACACAGGTTCTGCTCCGCTGCAGCTCCAAGGATTTACACCGCAATTCACTAGCCCCTTACCCAACGGCATCGCCCCCACCGACGTGCTGTTGCTAGAGCCCAGCACAGGAGCGATCGCCCCTGGTGAAACACTGAC
>JBCCTE010000155.1:0-6831 GCA_039198915.1 Cyanobacteria bacterium P01_D01_bin.73
CGAACTGCGTACCGATTAACGCTGCAACGTCAGGGTTGATCTGAAGATATAAACCTTCGTCAAACAGGGCACTGGGGTTAGCTCCAGAGAACTGACCAAACTGGACAAAGTGGGTAAACGCATCGGGAACGATTCCCTGGGCGATCGCCTGCTGAGCCGCTGGGGTATTGCGCAAGTAGAATCCTTCATCGAAGTACTGCGCCACCAGGCTGCCACCGCTGGACACGCCCAGGTCATAGGCCAACGCATTAACCGCAGGCACAACTTCCGTCGGAGCAAAGGGTGGCAACGGCGTGCCTCCTCCAGGAACGGGAGCGGGCGGCGTACCCGGCGGGGTGCCAGGAGGAGGCGTAGTGGGTGGAACGCCAGGCGGAGTGCCAGGAGCCGGTGCTGGCGGGATTGGGTTATCCAAAGACGTAAACGTCGTGCTCGACAGGTTAATCACCGTCGACGGCTCATCCGGGTCGTTGGTAATAATCTCCAACGGTCCCGTGAAGTTGCCCACCGTAGTAGCGAACAGCTCCAGCGCCAGCGTCGCAGTTTCTCCAGGGGGAATCGGAGGAATAAATTGATTCGCTAGGCGATAGCCTTCCGGCACCCGCACTTCAATAATCGACAGGGGTTGTTCGCCCAGGTTCTGAATGGTGAAGTTAACCGGAATTGGCTGACCTGCGGGTACTAGCCCTAAGCTGACAAAACCATCGTCGATAGGACCACCGCTGGGGTCTAGAAGATTGATATCGGGTCCTCCCGACGGTTGCGGCGTTCCCGGCGCAGGGTTCGGCGGAGGCAACGGCGGCGCTGTTCCCGGGAGCGGACCGGGATCAACCGGTGGTCCCGGCGGCGGCGGCAGGGGAACGGTGCCCGGCGGCGGGGGCGGCGGGGGCGGCGCAGGATTGACCGTCACGGACACTGAGGCCAGGTTGGAACTCAGTCCGGTTGCGTCCCTCACGCTGTACTCAAAGGTGTCGGTGTAGGGGAAGGGCGCGGCGGCACGCGGCGTATAGATGATTTGTCCCGTTGTGCTGTCTACCGCCAGGGAGCCGCCCTGGCTAGTGGAAGTCACCACGACCGTTTGGGGATTGATGTTGTTGTTGGCGTCGGTGTCGTTGGCAAGGACGTTGATAGGAACCAGGACGCCCTGAGTGGTTACCGCCGTGTCGTTAACTGCGACGGGGGCAATGGGGGTGCCTGCGGGGTTGACCGAAATCGTGAAGGTTTGCGGAGCGCTGGCGTTGATGTTCCCCGAGCCGACTGGACCGGTATCTAGGGCGACCACCTGTACCGTAGCGGTGGTGGGACCAACTACAGAGGTGGATGGCGTATAGGTTAGGGTGCCGTCGTTGGCGATCGCCGGTTGAACCGCAAAAATACTGGGGTTACTGACACTGGAAATGGTGTAACCTGCCAGCCCTTGAGAAGCAACTTCATCGGGCGGTCCCGCCACAAAATTCGTCGCCCAATTGGGAATCGTCTGGAGACCCAGGTCTGCGTTGGTGGTCTGGTTTGGTCCCGCCGTAAAGGTGGGCGCATCGTTAAGGGGGGAAATCGTCAGCAGCGCATTCTTACTCGCCAGGCTGAAGGGTGAACCTGCGGTTCCGGCTCCAGCGGTGTTGACACCCGTGCTGCCGGAAACCCCTGCCGTCTGATCCCAAGCGCGGAATCGGATGCTGCTGCCACCGCTGACATTGGCGTTGGGGACCAATCGAACCCGATCATCAGCGTCCAACAGCACCGCCAAAGCGTCGCTAACGGTGGTGGGAATAGCGGTCCAGGTGCCACCGTTATTGATGGAAAACTGCCAGGTGCCGAGGGTGTTGTCGATGCCAGTGATAGCGATCGCCTCAGGGGCAGATGCATTGTTGGGGTCGGTAATACTGCCGTTGGTAATAAAGTCAGCAATGGGCGTTCCTGCCGCAGAAACCGCATCTTCGAGGAAAATACCGATAGTTTCCTGGGGCGGCGTCGGCAGCAGGGTGGGAGGCTGATTCGCCGGCACCACAATAGGTCCTACGTTGACCGTAATGGTTCCAGTCCCATTGGCAGAAACCGTCGCGCCCTCCCTAGTCTTAGACTGCACTGTCAAAGTCACTGACTGGTTGGCCGTGGAGGTCAGCGTCAAGCCCGCCGCTGTTGCCGCCGTTCCGCCGGGAGTCACCGGAACAATCCAGGGACTAGCGTTGGTTCCAGCACCGCTAAGCGCACCGCCTAGGGTAAGGGTTCCTGCCCCCGCACCACTGGCTACAATCTCAATCTGGTTTGCCGTCGTGCCATTGGTGGGCTGAACAAAACTCTCGACGCCGTCGGTATCTGACAGGTTGGTAGTGATGGTGGGCAGGGCGATCGCCACCCCAGCATTTCCCGAAACCGTGGACGTAGGTGCCGTTGTGATACTGGGCACGTCCGCAACACCTTGATAGGTCAGAACCAAGGTTTCCGAATCCATCAAACCACCGCCACCAACTTCCGTCGCCGTCACGATGACGCTGATTTGATTATTGGCACTGGTGGGATAGTTCGTCGGCGGCGTATAAGTCAGACTCGCCAACGCCGTATTCAGCGCCGCAATGCCCGCCGGCGCTTGAAACGTTAGCGCTCCATCTCCCCCAGCCGTGTCGCCGGTTAGCCCGGTGCCGTTAATGCTAAAGCTTCCAACAGGAGTAACCGCGCCGCCCGTCACCTGAGCCCGTACGCTCACTTCTAGGTTTGCCGTATCGGGATCCGCCACCGTCAAACTGCCCGTCAAAGCGTTCAAAACCTGAGGCGTATCTTCTGTCAACGTAGCGGCAGCGGGAATAGTGACCGTCGGAGCCGTTGCTGTGGTGACATTGACGTTGAAGTTTGTTGTGGCGATCGTGGAGACTGCCGAGTCATTATCGTCCCGGGTTCTAGCTCGGGCTGTCAACGTCAAGCTTTGTGCAGTCGTCGAATTTAGCGTTAATCCTGCGGTAACAGCATTCGCGCCCATTGGAGTGACGGGGATAATCCAGGGATCGCCGCTAGTTCCCGTTCCGCTAGCCGCTCCAGTAAATGTGACGCCCGTCAAACTACCGGCGCTAGCAAACAGCTCTATTTGATTCACATTGGCAAGGGTCGCGGCACTGGGGCGAACAAAAGCTTCCGAGCCATCAGTGTCCACCAACGTTGCCGTCAGAACAGGAAGGGCAATGTTAGTCCCAGGAGCCCCCGCGACCGACGGGGCAGCAGGGTTAATCGTCGGCGTGTCTGCACTATTTGCATAGGTCAGCGTCAACGTTTCCGTATCCGATTGAGGCGGTCCCCCCGCGGTCTCCGTCGCAGTTACCACCACCTCAATTTGGTTATTCGCACTGGTGGGGTAGTTAGTCGGAGGAGTGTAGCGCAGGTTCTGTAGCGCCGTGTTCAAGGCTGCCGTTCGAGCCGCGATACTTGCTCCCGTCGCAGTGAAATCTAAGCCTCCGTCTGTACCCGTGATATCGCCGGTCAATCCCACAGGCGCTGCCGTAAAATCAAAGACCCCAACAGGAGCCGTGGTACCAGGAACTTGGGCTCGTATGGTGACCCTAAGATCAGAATCCACATCTGCCACGCTCAAGGTTCCAGTGAGGGCATTCAGAACCTGGGGCATGTCCTCCGTCAAGTTCGCGTTGGCAGGGATAGTCACCACCGGAGCAGTCGCCGCTGCTGCAACCACTTCTGTGGCTCCAACGTCCCGGCGAGGTGCGGTAGTTGCCGTCCCAATTTGATCCGTCGGAGGCGTTGACCCACTGGAATTATTAATCGCAGGTGAACCGCTAGCCAGTTCAAAAACTCCGTTGTTTGGAGTAGTTTCGTTCGCCAAGACAGTCGTTGCTGCTTGTGTCGTCAGGTTACCGACCGCCGTGCCTGCTGTTGCATTAAACGTTGCAATGGCTGTCGTTGCATTGGGAATAGTCGCCCCAGTAACGGATCCGTTGGTCGTGAAGATATTGCGGGAGGTCGTTCCAATGCTTCCTGCAGTGAAATTAACGGAATCGTTAACAATGCTGTTTCTCAGTGCCAGGGTGCCGCCAAAGGGGCGTATATCGCCGTTAGCTCCAGAGTTGTTGTTCGTGAACGTTACGTAGTTGAACGAAGCGTTCCCATCGCCGTTATATGCAGCTCCCCCGCTAGGGGCAACGTTACCGTCAAAGGTCGAGTTTTGAACAGACAGCGTGCCAGCATCTAGTCGGATCGCGCCAGCAAATGTTGCGGATGTGTTGGCGAAGAAGCGGCTGTGAAAAATTTCCACGTCGCCGCTGGCTGCCATTTGCAGTGCGCCGCCTCTTCCAGCACCAGTTACAGCCCCACGAGTTACAGCTAGGTTGTAGAGCGATAGGACACTGCTACCGTTCCCTGCTGGGACGCTGAAGATTTGCCGCGCACCTTGACCATCAATAGTGGCCTTTTGCGCTTCAGGTAGGGGGTTGGTGTCTGTGGTGGCGTTCCCTACCAGTATGGTTAGGTCTCCCCCACTGTCATTAACGCTTAGGGTGCTGGCGATATTGTAAGTGCCAGCGGAAAGGAAAATGGTGTCATCCCCCGTGGTGCCATTAGCCGCAGCCACTGCCTCCTCAAGGCTGATGCCATCACCACCAGGAGTTGCAATCAAAGCAGGAATGTTAGTGACCACCCCATTAATCCCGCTGGCAGTGGGGACGGCGGCAACGGTATCGAGGGTGCCCATAAAGTTGCGACGGGTGGGCTCGGCGATCGCCACTCCGGTGTCAATCTGACCTAGCTCAACCTCTAAATCCCAGTCGCCACCCAATAGCGCACTACCGGTCAAATCATCCGATGCCGCAATATCCGCCGTGGTCAAGTTCCTTAGCTGCTGTAGGAAAGACTGACCAGCAAAGGATTCACCAACGTTGCAGCCGTACAGCAATACATCCGCGCCAGACTTCAGCGCTGGAGCCCAGGACTGAATCAAGGCTGAATATTCATCGATATTTTCGGAGCTTAGGGTGGTACTGCCCAGATTTAGGCTGGCATCATCACCATGGGAAAACACGTGGAGGCTAGCAATATTTTGTCGTCCCGCCAGCGCCGCAGTAATTTGCGCCACGCCGTCCAGGGTGGGATCCAAAACGATCGCCTCCACTCCCGGCTCTAGCCCTGCCACCAGCTCCTGATAATTCTCAATGCCGCCGTCAATGATCACTAGGCGATCGCCCTGCCCCTGCGCCGCCAACTGGGCATCCAACTCCTCCGCCAGCCCAACCAACAAATCGCTATCGCCCAAGCCTGCACGCACCGCATCCAAAACGCCACCGGTCAAAGCATCGCGAACCACCGGCTGTCGCAGTGCCACATCCACCAGCGTCGGCGCATTTTGATCAATCCACAGAGGAACCGCCGCCTCATCAATGGTCCCCAAATCCGCTAGCCACGGCTGCCAAACTTGCCCCAAGGTCGCTGTAGCTTCCGCCAACGGAGGGTTGAGGTGCAAAAACGCCGCGGCCCCAGCCAATTCGATAGGACTGAGATCCAAACCCGCCGCGTTGAGGGTATTGAGGGCGGGAACAACCGGTGAGGACTGGGGTGATAGTCCAAGGAAGGCGGGAAAATCGGCGTTGTTAGCGGCAGTCATAGCAGGAGGAGGAAAATTGCGGAAGGACGCAGAGCCGGACGAAGAAGAGAATAGTTGAGCTGGAGCGCAGCAAAGATACTATTGCTCGCTGGCGCAAACGGGAGCGCAGATGCCTTAGCCAAATGCTCTGTAGGAGTTGATGGTTAGTCACCTCATAAAGGGCACTAGCCCCACTATCCTAAACATTTTGAAAATGTCAACTTGGCAGGATTGGGGCGTTTTCTCCCAAAGGTTACCCAAAACACAACCACTGAATACATCTGGCCATTCAATTGCTGGCAAGGGCTGCGGATATTTCAGGTCCCTATACTCGACGCGATCGCCCCACGGAAAGTTCCTCAAAAGCCCTTTCCCCGGTGCGCAAAAACCGGCTAATTTCCCACGGTCACGCTAGTTCCTTTTCCAATCGCATCGCCGATATTACCCAGCTTCTCGCTCTCCAAACGCTGGGTCAGACCCTGCAAAATTCGCTTAACCATCCACGGTCCTTCGTAAATCCAACCCGTATAAACCAGCACCAAACAGGCTCCAGCGGTGATTTTTTCCCAAGCATCCTCCGCAGTAAACACACCGCCGACGCCAACTATCGGCAACTGCCCCTGGGTGGCTTCATAAATTAGTCGAATCACCTCGGTAGACCGCGATCGCACCGGAGCACCACTAATTCCCCCTGGCTCATCAGCGATGGGGTTGCCAGTGGCAGCGAGAGTTTGAGTTGTTAGGCGATCGCGCCGAATGGTGGTGTTGGTGGCAATCAGCCCAGACAGCTCGAACCGCTGCGCCAGCTCAACCACCGCCAGGACATCCTCATCCGCCAAGTCCGGCGCAATTTTGACCAGCATCGGCTTGCGCTGGGTATTAACGGTTTGGAGGGCATCGAGGATTTTGGCGAGTTCGTCGGTGGCTTGAAGCGATCGCAATCCCGGCGTGTTGGGGGACGATACATTCACTACAAAATAGTCGCCCAAATCTTTCAAGCGTTCAAAACTTAGTTGATAGTCGGCGGCAGCTTCTTCTAAGGGCGTAACCTTCGACTTTCCCAGGTTGATTCCTAGTGGATAGTTCCAGGTTTTATTAACAGTATGGGGATGCTTTTCAAGGCGGATTTGTAGTTGATCAGAACCACCATTATTAAATCCCATTCGATTCAGAGCCGCCTGATCTTCAGTCAATCGGAATAGTCGCGGTTTTGGATTACCTGCCTGCCCTTGCCCCGTCACTGTACCCATTTCCGCAAATCC
>JBCCTE010000156.1:0-6830 GCA_039198915.1 Cyanobacteria bacterium P01_D01_bin.73
CCTAAATTTTCCATCCACCAGAAACATCAATTACTTGCCCGGTAATCCAGCGAGACTCTGTAGAAGTTAAAAACTCAACTACATCCACCACATCATTAATTTGTCCAATTTGCTTCAGAGCTGTGGCTGATTCTAGCTGATTGCGAAATTGTGCGTCCTGCAACATCTGTGCACGAAAGTTTGCCTCAATGATACCTGGGGCGATCGCGTTAACTCGGATCTGGCGATCTCCAAGAGCTACTGCCCAATGTTTTACAAGACAATCCATTGCAGCTTTTGTTGCTGAGAAATAAGCAAAATCGGGGCTGAAAATGCGTTGAGTTGCCGCCACTGAAAGCGTCACAATGGCACCACCATTGCCCATGTATGGCTCAAGTCGATTAATGAGCTGAAAAGGGGCAAGTAGATTGACATTGGTCATTTCTCGAATGTCAGTCATATCTATTTGTCCTAAAGGACTTGCTGCAGCAATTGCAGCATTACTGATCAAAATATCAAGTTGACGACCGGCTAAAGCTTGAACAACTTTTTCGGCTAGCATCTCCACATCAGCGCCGTCTCTCAAGTCAGCTTGGATAATGACGCCGCTGCCTCCTGACTGAATTACCCGCTCTAAGGACTGTTCAGCCCCTATACGACTCGAGGCATAGTGGAAGATAACGAAGTTCTGCTTTTCTCCCATTCGCTGAGCAATATTTTGACCGATATCTCTTCCAGCACCAGTCACGAAAATAGTTTGATTTGGCACGTTATTTGTATGCGACTCACTGCACAGCTAGAGTAATTTAGTTTCATAGAAAAATCTACGGAGAAAAAACACCGTGACAGTCCCTCGAAAAACAACCCCAGATTGTCCGATAGAGCGTTTTATCGCAGTAATTTCAGGAAGGTGGAAAGCAATGGTTATTTGGCGACTGCTAGAACAGCCACTGAAGTACTCAGATATGACAAAGAGAATTCCAGAGATAACAGAGCGCGTTTTATCTCAAGTACTCAAGGATTTAGAGAAAGATGGAGTAGTTGAACGAACACCTCAGAAAGCTTGGAAATTAACAGCTCTAGGCTACGCTCTGAAACCAAGTTTGAAGGCAATGTTCGAATGGGGAAAACTATCGCGGAACTCGGGTCTAAAACCGCAGGTGGATTGATAGAGATAAGATGGTTGTAGGCAAGATATATAGCTTAGTTATTTTGTTTCAGCGAGAGATATCTAGCCAGTCCTAATATTAACTAGATCTCTCTCTTCGCTGTTTAGATCCTTATCATCCAAGTTATTCTTTTCTACTTTTGGGCTAACTAGAGACTAAACTGTTTGAAGGTCGTTACTATTAGGAATTGAAAGGAAAAATCCAGGAATTGGAACAAGATGTCAATGCATTAATAGGAGTTGAAATGATATTGCTAAGCCTCGATTGACCCAGTTTGAAACTTTACATCGGTTTCTGAAAGACCTGAAGGAACTGGTGTGTTTTCCGGTGTACTTGCGGACTGTAGGTTGGGACGTCAAGCGGATCGTTTTGATTGATTATCCAGTTTAAATCCTCTGCCGCTAAGACAAGCCCCGATCGCTCAACCAAACCTCTGAGAACTCTGGGATTACTGCGGTGAAGAGACCCTGCTGCATTGTTAGCCATGGCTGTGGGCGCAAGGTTGTCAACTACTAGCAAACGCCCCCCCGGTTTTAACACGCGGAAAATCTCTGCGAAAACACGATTGGGTTGACCAAAACTTACGCCAGGAGAGGGTTTGAACCACAGCTCGTGGGGACCTTGCAACCAAACAACTCGGTCGATCGTCCCGTTATGAGGAGCCAGCTTATCCCAAGAGGCATCGCTATAACGGGCATGGGGGTGCCCCGACTTGACCACAAGCTGATGAGCATCATTGCCAAAAAACGGATTGAGGGCGGCAGGTTGCTGAACAGTGAGATGTCCACCTTGTACCGTCAAACGCAACAGAATGTCAGTGAACCATCCTTTTCCTGGCTCGAGTTCAAGGATACTTTGCCCCCTACGAATATTCCCCATCGCGAGGGTGTCCGCAGCCCGTCGGGGCACATCTTGGGCACGATCTTTGGGCGATCGCTTCGCTGTAAAGAGTAGGCTTGCTATCTTGTTCATGTCTACCTGTTCTGTAGCGTTTAAGGTGTCGAAGGGAAAGAATGCTTATGCCAACAGAGTTGACGCGAAGCTCGGTGGCTGTCGTGAGAGCATCATTCGCGACAGCCGATGTTTTCAGTCAATAGGTCAGTTGTCTGGCTATTGACTGGATGGGGAAGTCAAATCACTTTTCTCCCAACCCAACTGTTGTTTCAATATCAAGCTGCTGCATCTGCAGAGTTTCCAAATTAACCACACCCGGTAAAGCGCCGAATTCTGGCCAAGTTAGAGCTTCTTCATTGATGCGATTCATTGCGTTGCGATCAGTCCAGAAATTAACCATGGTCCAAGTTCCGTCTGGCCCCTCAGCAACCGACCGGGCAACGAGAGTTCCGTACTTTTTCATCTTTGCCTCAATGGAAGCAAGGGCATCAGTCACTGCCTCGTCTGTCACGCCATCCTGAGCTTGGAAGGTAACGATTTCCATCACCGTTGCCTCATTTGCACTGGCAACTACCGGGACAAAAGCCATGAGTCCAGCAAGTAAGAATGATTTGAGTTTCATTGGGTTTCTCCGTCTTCAATTAATTGATGAATTATTGCTCTAGGGTTTGTGGTCACCCAGATAAGTTCCGCCGAAGACATTAGTAGCGGTCTGAAAAGTTCTCCTTAGAGTGCCCGTTAAAACGGGTTCGATAATGGCTCCCGTGTCGGGAACTCGTGGGTCATAAAAGGCTCGAACCGTCAATTTTGCTCCGCCAGTTTGGGTTTCGGTGAAGTCATAAAGCAGGACGATTTCGCGAACAGGCAGTGGCAGAGTTGAAGCTTCTGAATCAACCGTGTAGCCGTAGGCATAGGGAGGCTCATAAACCAGCAATGGCTCCACAAGCTCGCGACCATCTGCAAACATACAGATTCGACGAGACCCCACACCCATTTCCCCAGGGGTTTTGCTTAGGGAATGGTCGAAGCGAACCTCCACAACGGTCGAATCATAGAGATCGACACGGGTAAGCAATTGCGGCAGCATCTCGGATGGCGGTGCATCAAAACGCATCTCGATAATGCGTCTTAATGTTGCCTCCGTATGGGCTGCGGACTGCACTGGCGGCGGTGCCTCTGCATAAACGCTTATGACCGGCACAAACGTTGTGGTGAAGACAGCCGCGATCGCAAAGGCGCGTGACCTGGAAAAGATGTTGGACATCGAGTTTTGTAATCTGCGTTATATAACTGATAGCATTTACATTGGTCCACTGCCTAGGGTTATATAACGGAAAGTAAAAAATAAAGTTTCCTATGGCTCGCCCTCGCTCATTTGACGAAGACACAGTGATTTACGCTGCCATGCTGGCTTTTTGGCGCACTGGCTTTGATGAGACACCAGTGAACGAATTAGAGGCAGTAACTGGTCTGAAGCGCGTCAGTCTTTACAACTCCTTCGGTGATAAAGAAGGGCTTTTTTTGAGGGCTCTGGATCGCTACCACCAAGATGCGAAGGAAGTCTATGAAGGTGGGGTTGCTCGAGGTGGGCTAGATGGAATCCAAGAACTTTATGCAGCTATGAGTGCGCCGGCAGATCGAGGTGCACCAGCTCATGCAGGTTGTTTGATGGTTAATACGGTGCTGGATGTTCGCCGTGCCTCAGATGCAGTCTGCGAGAAGGTGAAGACTTACCGCACGATGTTGTACGGCGCATTTCTGTCGGCTCTTCGGAATGCTCGCGATCGCAACGAGATGACCTGTGACGATGGCACTCTTGAGGCGAGAGCTACTTTTCTGGTGGGCTTATTGTGGGGGGCGTTGGCGATGATTCGAGTCGAGGGGGAGACGACGGCTGCGGCCCCTGTTGCTCGGATTGGCAACGCTGCGATCGATACGTGGCGATCATTGCCTTAATTGCTTTTCAAGCACAGGGAGCAATAGAAAGAAGTGCTTGAATTCTTGTTCAATGGCGCAGGAGGCTTTGCTGATCGCCGTACACAGACTTAAACGTGTATTAATCAGCTGGACCTCTTGCATGAGTCATGATTTGCACAAGAGGCCCAAACTTCGCCCGTAATTTGCCGATGATGTGTTTTTTCGTGATCTGCGCTCTCATTTAAAGAGCGTTTTCTGAACCGACGATCATTGAGCCGATGCCGGAGTCGGTCAGGATTTCTAGCAGCAGGGCGTGGGGGATACGACCGTCGATAATATGGGCCGCGCGAACGCCTTGGGCTAGCGATCGCACGCAGCAGTTCACCTTCGGAATCATGCCGCCGCCGACAACGCCATCGTTAATCAGCTTCCGTGCTCCTTGAATATCCATTTTTGCGATCAGGGTTGACGGGTCGTGGAAGTCTTCCAAAATTCCCGGCGTATCTGTCAGCAATACCAGCTTCTCTGCCCCTAACGCCGCTGCAATCTCCCCCGCCACCGTATCGGCGTTGATGTTGTAAGATTGCCCGTCTTCATCGGCCGCGACGCTGGAAATTATGGGGATATAGCCTGCATCCAGCAGAGGCTCCAGTATGGACGGATTAACGGTGCTCACCTCTCCAACAAAGCCGATGCCTTCCTTGCCTTCGGGACGCGCTGTGACCAAGTTGCCGTCCTTGCCACATAGTCCCACCGCAGCGCCTCCGGCTTGATTAATCAGCGCCACCAGCTCTTTGTTGACGCGTCCCACCAACACCATTTCCACCACGTCCATGGTGTCGGCATCGGTTACCCGCAGTCCATCTTTAAATTGCGGCTCGATATTGAGTTTGGTGAGCCAGCTATTGATTTCTGGACCACCGCCGTGGACCACCACCGGGCGCACCCCTACGCAGGCCAAAAAGACGATATCCCGGACCACATAGTCCTTAAGCCGCCCGTCTTTCATTGCCGCGCCGCCGTATTTCACCACGATGGTGCGTCCGGCAAAGTTTTGGATATAGGGCAGGGCTTCACTGAGGACGCGGACGCGGGTGGCTTCGGCTTCTTGGATAAATTCGCTTTGCATAGTGTTGGGAGATACTGCGCTGACGGGAAGGTGAGGTGGATTGGCTTGGAAAACTCGGAAAGTTAGTTTTCTTCGGCACCAACGATCGCCGGATGCAAGATGGTGCGAATACCGTCTAGGGTTTGTTGCACCACAGCTTCGGGGCGATCGCCCGCTGCTATGGTAATGCGCAGGTCGGCGTTGGCATAGAGGTCGCGGCGGGTTTCCAGTAGTTTTGTCAGGGTTTCCTCAGGATTATCGGTTTGAAGTAGCGGCCGATTCGCCACTTCGTCAGGATTTGCCCGCAGCCGTTGCAGGATCACATCCACCGGGGCATCGAGCCAGATAATTGCCCCATGGCGGAGCTGTTGCCAGTTGTCCTGTTGGGTGACGATGCCGCCGCCGGTGGCGATAACGGAGCGGGTTTGGCTGGCGAGCTGGGTGAGAACTTGGGTCTCGAGGGTGCGAAATGCACCTTCGCCTTCGGTGGCAAAAATATCGGGAATGGATTGTTTGGCGACCTGTTCGATTAGGTCGTCGGTGTCGAAAAAGCGGTAATTTAAGGATTGGGCGATCGCCCGACCGACGGTGCTTTTACCCACCCCCATCATGCCGACAAGGTAAAGGCTAAGACCGCGCAGGCTCTTGGCAACGGCATCACCGGCAAGATTTTCGGTAGGGGTAGGGTCGCTCATAGGTTTCTAACTAAATTTCCGATTAACTTTCTGACTGAGTTTCTAACTAAATCTCTAACTGGATTTCCAAATCAGCTTTTATGGGGCAGCAGCAGGAAAATGCCGCAGGGGCAGTCATCAGTAAAGACTCAGATTACCTTAATCCTTCGAATCCTTGGCTAGATGCTTGGCAGCGATTTCGGAGCGATCGCCTAGCGGTGGCGGGAATGGCGGTGTTTGTGCTGATTACCCTGGCGGCGCTGTTGGGACCGGTACTCTACAGAACTTCGCCGACGGATATTGACTATGGTTTGGCTAATTTAGGGCCGAGTTTTGCCCATCCCTTTGGCACTAACGATCGCGGTCAGGACCTACTGGCGAGGGTGTTACAAGGAGGGCGGGTTTCCCTGACGGTGGGGCTGGCGGCGATGGCGGTGGCCACTAGCTTTGGTACAGCGGTGGGGGCGATCGCAGGATTTTACGGCGGTTGGATTGACGGCGCTTTGATGCGGCTGACGGATTTGTTTTTGGCGCTGCCCCAGTTGCCGCTGCTATTGCTGGTGGTTTATCTGTTCCGCGATAGTTTGCGATCGCTGGCGGGACCGGAGGCGGGGATTTTTATTTTGGTGGTGTTGACCATCGGCGGGCTGAACTGGATGGCGGTAGCGAGGCTAATTCGCGCGAATTTTTTGAGTCTGCGCGATCGCGATTTTGTTACCGCTGCCTATTCCTTGGGCGCTACCCCGGCGCGGTTGATTTGGCGACATATTTTGCCCAACGCTATTGGTCCGGCGATCGTGGCGGCAACGCTGTCGGTGGGCACAGCAATTTTGACGGAATCCACCCTGAACTTTTTGGGGCTAGGATTTCCGCCGGATGTGCCCACCTGGGGTCGAATGCTTTACGATGCGCAGAACTTTTTAGAAGTTTCGCCCCATGCTGCCATCTTTCCCGGTCTAGCGATCTTTTTGACGGTGCTAAGCATCAACTTTATGGGAGATGGCTTGCGGGATGCGCTGGATCCCCAGGGACGCTCCTAGAGATAAGCTCTACTGTTCAGCGTTTTTAACTGCGAACCAGAAGCAGCCG
>JBCCTE010000157.1:0-6816 GCA_039198915.1 Cyanobacteria bacterium P01_D01_bin.73
TCTCTCTGTGCCCATGGGCACAGAGAGAATCCATGGCGCGAATGTATTGGGCGCGTTAATTTCAGCGGCTAGTGGGGCTGGGGCGATCGCAACTAAAATGATCGCCACTAAAGCCATTACTGAACTGGGATGCGGATACGAAACGCGGTGCCCTTGCCCCATTGGGATTCACAGGTAATGGACCCATTGTGTTGTTCAGTAATAATTTGATAGCTGATAGACATGCCCAGCCCCGTGCCCTGACCGACGGGTTTGGTGGTGAAAAAGGGGTCAAAAATTCGAGACTGTAGCTCCGGCTGTATGCCCTGTCCCCGATCAGCGATCGCGATTTCAACGTAATCACCTCCATCCTTGCCCTGTAGCTGCTGAGTGGTGATCGCGATGTGATAAATATCTTGGTCACTCTCTTGATCTATTGGATGACCACCTGCCACCATCGGCACAGCATTCAGTACCTCCGCCCTTTCGCGGACTGCATCAATGGCATTGGACAAAACATTCATAAACACCTGGTTGAGCAGTCCAGGATAACAACTCACCGCCGGTAGCTGTCCATAATTTCGGTCAACGGTAATTTTCGGCTGCGTAGAAGTTGCTTTAAGTCGATGGGACAGAATTGAAAGAGTACTCTGTAGTCCATCGTGAATATCAACAGTTTTTTGCTCCGCTTCATCTTTTCGAGAGAAATTTCGTAGGGACAGAACAATTTCTTGAATGCGCTCAGTTCCCATGCGCATTGACTGCAATACTTTTGGTAAATCAGCTTTAATAAAATTGAGTTCCAGCTCTTCTAATTCTTCCTTTTCATCATTGTTCAATGCTAGTTGGTGGCGATCGCAAACTTCCCCGTAAAGTTTGACGACTTGAAATAAGCTGTCAGTCTGATCTTTTACATGATCTAAGTTGCCGTGGATAAAACTCACTGGATTATTGATCTCATGAGCTACCCCTGCCACTAGCTGCCCCAAAGACGACATTTTTTCACTTTGTACAAGTTGAATTTGCTTCTTTTTTAGCTCTTCCAATGTTGAATTGAGAATTTCGTTGCTTTCCGTTTTCTCCCTAAGCAACTGCGACGTAAAAACGGTATAAGCGTTAAATGTTTCCCCAAGAGTTCCTAACTCATCAGAACTGGAAATAGGCACCGTAACGTTAAAATCCCTCTCCTCGACAGACTTTTGAGTTAGGCTTGTCATCTCCTTCAAAGGGCGCATTAGGGAGCGAGTAATCCAGAAGATAATAAACAAACCCAGCAGTGCAGATAGAATAGCGTTGCCATAGACAATCTTTAACTGAGTCCTGTACGCAGAAGAATAAAGTTCTTTCGCCTCATCTTGCTCCTCTTCTGTGGCTGCGATTAATCGATTGATCTGCTCGCTAAAGCTGCCCACTTGCAGTAGCCAATCAGTTTGATTAAGCCTTGAAAGATTATTAACAAGGAAGGGGACTTTGATCTGGGGAGAAGCTTCATCTAAACGATCAAAAAATGACCTTTGATCCTGCAAGTAACTTTGAATAATAGGCTTGTAATTTTCGCTTAAATTTCTTCCGATTTCAGCTTCTTCGTCCGTAGGCTCAAATTCTTTGAACTCTTCGTCCTCTTCTTCTTCTCCAAATTCATCGGACTGGAGCAAAGTTTCCCAAGATTGCGCAAAAGTCAGATAGTCTTTGCGCATGACATTTAACGTGGTCAGAATTGTGTCTTTTGATTCTTCAGAGGGCGATCGCAGCCATTCTGCAATAGCAAGGTGGTGAATTAATAGTCGATCAATACTGCTTTGAAGATGGTTAACATCTTCTAGATCTTCAATAACCTCAAGCTGAGCTTTTTGGGCTTGGCTTTCAACCCGTTGCGCCCATGAAAATCCCACCCCTACTCCGACGAAGCTGACTCCCAAGGCAACAACGTAAGCGGACAGAATTTTGCGACTGAGTGACAATCCCTGAATAGAGGAACTTTTGCGCCGCTGAGGTGGCCTCTGTTCAGAATTAGGCTGTTGTGGAGCAGTGGGCGCTGTGTTCATAGAATTACGTATAAAGAGGAGTGCTTAAAAGTACAAATGGCTGATAAAAGATGTTGAGCGGCACCGTTTCGTATTGCTTCTTCTTTCCTGACGGTAGAGTGGGATGGGGGCGGATGTCGCCATATCGAAGCAAATTCTGTCCACCTAGTACAGGGCAGAATGTGACTTCAACCACCGGTTTTACCGTCGCATTTTTTGTTCTCTCGTTCTGTAATAATTTTCCCAAAAATTGTTATTTAGTAACGATAACAAGCGGTTCCTGAGAAGGCATAGTTGCCGAACCTGCCCATGGGTAGCGCATCGGTGATGAATCGTCTGACAAATCGCGCTGCCACTATTCCAGTGATGTCGCACGTCAACACACTCGTAATGTTAACGGGCTTGCCGATTCTGATAGAAAATTCGCGGATAAAATCTTGGTGTCAATTTAGAGTTACCGTGCCAAGCTGCTTTGTAAGCTTCCTTTGTGAACGCCACCTCTAAATTTGTTCCCTACCGTTTTTGTTCCCTACTGCTAAGTTGTCCATGACCTCTGCCCCGGATTCTACTCAGCCTTACGACGACAATCTGAATCCCAATTTATTGCGATCGCTCCCTAAGGATGCGGAGGTGGTGGTGGAATTTGGCTGCTATCGCGGTGCTTTGGGGGAAGCCTATAAGCGGCTTAATCCTGGGTGTACCTACATCGGTATTGAAATTAGCGAGACGGCGGCGGCGATCGCCCGCGATCGGCTGGACAAAGTTATTACGGGCAATGCAGAAGCGCCGGACTTTGACCCTGGTATTGAACCGGGCACCGTGGACTGCTTGGTGTATGGGGATGTGCTGGAGCACTTCATCAACCCGTGGGACACCCTAGCGAAGCATCGGCAGTGGCTGAAACCCGATGGCATCGTGCTGGCGTGCATCCCCAACATTCAGCACTGGACGACCATTCGCGATTTATTAATGGGCAAATGGGAATATCTCGACCGGGGCATTATGGACCGCACCCATTTGCGCTTCTTTACGCGGGAGAGCATTCAGCAGCTTTTTGAGCAGGCAGGGCTAGAGCTATACGGGCTATTCACAGTGGATCAGCGGCGAGATCAGGGGTTTGAAGAGTTCAAAAAAGTGCTGGAGCCGGCTCTACAGCGTCTGAAGGTGCCCATGGCGACTTTTGATGCCCAGAGCGCGGCGTATCAATACATTGTCCATGGGCGCATTGCTCAGCCGCAGCCGGTGCGACGGATGTATGTGCAGACCCTGGTGATGGAGTCGAAGGCGTGCAAGCGGGTGCGGGTTTTGGAGCCGGACTATTTTTTGGAGTCGATTCCCGGGGTGCGGACGTTCTCTAGCGATCGCGATGCGCAGCTGGGGCTGGAGCGCCAGGGAGAGCAGACGGTTTTTATCTGGCAGCGTCCGATTTTGCTCTATCCCAAGGATGTTGAAACAGTTAAGCGAGTTCTAAGCCGTGGGTACTTGATCGTTGTGGAAGTGGATGATGATCCACTGCGCTGGAAGGATCGGGGCGATATTCTGTTTACCTATCGAGCGGTCCACGCAGTGCAAACGTCGACGGAAAAGCTGGCGGGATTTTTGCGCCAGATCAATCCTCACGTCAAGGTTTTTCCGAATCAAGTGGGTGAGCTGCCGGCGCCGCGGGTGTACGATGCCCAGGCTCCGGTGCGGCTATTCTTTGGGGCGCTGAATCGTCAGGATGATTGGCGACCGTTGATGCCAACGCTAAACCGGATCGTGCAGCGGTGGGGTGATCGCATCCATGTGGAAGTGATTTTCGATCAGGAATTTTTTGACGCCCTGGATACTCCCCACAAAACCTTCCAGCCCTTTGTGCCCTACCTCACCTATAAACAAACCCTGAGCCGCAGCGATATTGCGATTTTGCCCCTGGGACCAACGCGGTTTAATGCGCTGAAGTCGGATCTGAAGTTTTTGGAGTGCGCTTCCTGTGGCGTCACGGTTTTGGCAAGTCCGGTGGTTTACGAAGAGTCAATCCGTGATGGGGAGACCGGCGTTCTGTTCCGTAATCCTGAGGAATTTGAGGCGAACTTAAATGACCTGATTGAAAATTCCCAGCGGCGCCAGGAAATAGCCCGCCGCGCCTACGATTGGGTAAAGCACAACCGGGTCCAGGCGCTGCATTTTCGCGATCGCTACGATTGGTATTGCCAACTCTATGATCGCCTCCCAGAACTCAATGCTTCCCTACGCCGCCGCGTTCCAGAGCTATTTGCGCCCTAGCCCTAGCAATTTTCCAGATCTATTCCAGATTTATAGGAAGCGGAATTTCGGGACTTTATAGAAGTGGATCGCCTGCGGGCAGGGAGATGATTTGCGTATTTGCTGCTCCAACCGTCTGATTCAAAACCGTACCTAGGTAAAAAGTCACTGGCAAAAAAGTTTCGGTGCTACTGGAGTAGCGCGTGGAGGCGTAGGTCAAGACCGTATCTAGCGCGCCATTGCTATCTACATCGATCGCCTGAAAATTTAGAGCACTGACGGGAAACTCCCTCGTCAGTGCAATTCTGTCTCCTTCTGCGGCGTTGAAATCCGTAATCTGGTCCGCTTCCTGGAGCGTTTCGACGACTTCTGCTCGGTCGGTTCTCAGGACAAAGGTGTCTGCCCCTGCCCCGCCCGTCAAAATATCTGTACCGCGATCGCCCACCAAAAGATCGTTACCCCCATCCCCAAACAGCTGGTCATTATTCTGACCGCCCCGAATATAATCCGCCCCAGGACCGCCCCTCAAGAGGTCATCGCCCGTGTTGCCATTAATGATATCGTCACCGTTTTCGCCGCTGATGGTGTCTTGCCCCTCTCCACCAAACAGAACATCATTACCGTCTTGCCCCGTAATCACGTCCGCCCCGGCCAAGGACAGCAAAAAGTCTGAGCCCTGTGAGCCAATCAGCTCCTCCGCTGATGTCGTGCCGATGACTCCACCCCGTGCCGCTTCAGAAATGGCAGCTGTCACCGTAAAACTGGGAGTGCTTTGACCCTCTTCAAGGGTGAAAATTTGCTGATTTACGCTGCCTTGATTTGCTTCCGCCAGTCGACTGCTCAGCGCTGTAAAAGTGGATAGGTCCGTTAGTTCGGAAACGGTGGGGGCGTTACCGGCCAAGGTGGAGCTAAAGGAAGACGCATTAAATTCACCAGCGCCTGTAGCGAGGAAATTCAGGTTGACTGGAACACCGGATTCCGTAACCAGCGGCTCGCCCCTCAGAATCTGGTCATGAACTTCCTGGGCATAGGCATGGCTACCGGCATCGTTGAACCGCCCCGGCTGCAAGAGAGAGTCGCGATTGAAGAAGATATCTAAATCGCCAAGCAGTCTACTGTTGCCGAAAGCAGGGTTGGTGTGGAGAGCAACCACCTGGGTGGCATCAGAGGGATCGAGGCGATCCTGGGGTGGAACGGCAACGATCGCACCCCCCGACCGAACTTCCTCAAACAGCGGTCCGGCGGGGTCGAGTCCAATGATGGAGGCGATCGCCCCTCCGGTTTGTCGAGTGTATTCTGTCCCAGCGAACCCAGAGGCGTGGGCACCGAGGCTGTGACCAATAAGCTGCGTTCTAGCGGGATCGATTCCTAGGGCAATTAGCTGATTGGCAATTTCAATGCCCAGCGATCGCGTGTTGGCAGCGGCGGGTGGGTAATCCAGTCCAAAAATTCCCGGCGCGGCACCCTCCGCCCAATCGACAGAAATGATATTTGCATTGGGATTGCTTTGTCTGAGGAGCTGCGCCTTGTCTAGAACCCACTGAGAACTGCCGCTACTGCGATAACCATGGGTAATCACAAAGGTTTGCTGACTCGGATCAAATCCTCGGGCAGGGTCGAAACCATTGAGTCCGAAGATATTGAGGGTAACTGGAAACTCTGGCACTGATTCAACCCCGTATGTATAGACCGCGAATTTAAGCCATAGGTATCGTAGTCTATTAGCCTAAATGCGACTGGCGTACATCATTTCGTGACCGGACCGGTTTTGCCGTCGAGGAACCACTGATATTGGCGCACCACCATTCGCTGCACGGCGATAATGGCGGGATTGATTTCTACGTACTGGCGATCAGGATCCGCTAGATAAACCTGCTGTTCGCTCTCCATCATTTCCGTGTCCTGATCGAGGAACTTCTGGAAGAGGAATTTTTCCACGAACTTTTGCAGCGGCGATCGTACCGGATTAATCAACCACTGAGGCAAGCTGAGCTTCAGGAAAAACAGCGCAAAGGAGCGACTTTCCTGCTCGCTAATGGGCAGCCGCATCAGGTACAAACTCGAAATCCCTTCCAAGGAACTGTAGTAGTGGGGATAGCGATACTGCACAGAAATGGTGCGGGTGGTGACTTCGTTGGCGTTTTTCGTAAAGCCTAAAAACTTCGCCATTTGCCCTTTGTAGGACACGCGATAGTCAGCCTCGATGCGATCGCCCTCATCCTTCAGACGCGTCAACGCCGGGTCAAACCAACCCTGCAAATCCTCATGCAAGAAGCCATGGAAGACGTCCATAGAGTTCTCGTTGCAAATAGAAAAATGCGCCTTGAAATGACCATTCACCGGCACCATAAACCACTCGTTGTTGCCATACTCCGGCATATCAAATAGCGGCGTTTTATCCCCCAGTTCGCGATCGCCAGGAAACAGCCAAATAATGCCGTACTTTTCTTGAATAGCGTAGGTTTTCAAAACAGCGCAGCGAGGCAACTTTTGCACCTTTGGCAGGTAGGGGATTTTCTGGCATTCCCCCTCGCTATCAAATTTCCAACCATGGTAGCGGCAGGCCAAA
>JBCCTE010000158.1:0-6794 GCA_039198915.1 Cyanobacteria bacterium P01_D01_bin.73
CTGATTTCTTCCCCAGCCAAATAGTCTTCAGGGGGAATATATCAGCCCCGTTCGTCATACATACCGCAGCGGCGAAGTGTTTGCCATGACCGGTGGATCCAAAAACTACAGCATTCTTTTCGGCGCGATGAGGACGTTAACTGAATGCTGACGCCACTGCCGGAAACGTCATTTTGTATAGCGTTGATCGAGCGATCGCACCCAATCTGTCACAGTCATAACCTGCGCAGTTTAAGGATTCAAAAATGGCGTTCGCCCACCCACAATATTTTGCCCACCAACAGTCCCGCATCCCCAATGAGCTGTTTGGTGGACGCGGTCTATCTGTCCTGTGCTCAGTTTAAAAGTCAACGGCGCTAGAAATTGCTAGGGGCGGTGGTCGTTTGGTGTAGGTTCGGGTTCGATTTCGCCGCGACCTTCACAGAATACGCAGGTTTCTTCGCGCTGTACTTCTGCAGAACAGTCGCGGATTTCGATATATCCTTTGCCCTCGCAGTGGTGACAGTCTTTTTTCATGGCGATCGCTGATTTGGTTGCTAGAACTAAGCCATAGCATTGTCGACCATAACCGCCTCTAGCAAGAATGATTGGAACCGTTGTGGGTGCGACAGGGCAATCGCCTATCCGCAGTATCTTTCTCGCCGACAGCCCATTACTCAGTATCCTAAACGCTCTGTGTGGTGGGCGCAGCATCCATTCCATACTCAGTTCAGAGCTCAACAGCGCTAAAAATCGCGAAACTCGCAGGTCTGTTGGTGATCTCTCCAATTCCGTTCACTATGCGCTATTGGGCGATATCTAGATTTCAGGCAGCGTAATTGATGATTGCGACCAGCAACATCACCCCAACGAGAAAAGCATGCGACTGTAGGTTTTCGAACGTCTGCCAGCGCCACACTGTTTCAGAGGCTAAACTCTGCACTGAGGTAATAGCTAAAAGCTCATGGCAGAGGTGAAATTTCATTACGTTTATCTCGACGGCGACAAGATTGGAAACAATCTGCGCCGACTCTTGCTAGACAAAAATGACGAGGACCACGATGCAGCTAACTCGCTGTCAGATTCAATTAGGCAGGCAATGCTGTTGATTCGAGAATATCTAGTGCAGCAGGAAGTTGAAATTCTCATGTGCGGAGGAGATGACGTTCTTTTCCGACTTAACAGCGCTGAGCATAAAAAAAGTTTAGTTGTTGAAGTGCAAAAAACTTTTCTCAGTACTACTGGAATGACGATGAGTGCAGGTGAGGGTTTTTCAATAGAAGAATCACTAGAGAGCTTAGATAGGGCAAAATCAATGAAGCAAAATACCAGTGAGTTGCCTTTAGTGCAGAGAAAGTACGCACAGGGTGAAATGGAGGTGGCGCTTTATTTATTCGTAACTTCACTGAGACCAGATGCTTATATCAATTCGATTTGCCACTGCTTTGAGAATTTTGATTTGAGGGAAGTTATCCTTGTAGGAATTGAGGCAGAAAAATCAAAGTTGTACGATCAATCAAGCAACCTAAAAAGACTTAAAGAGAATATAGATAAGCAATTACGTGCACTTCAAGAACAAAGCTATATCAAGTTCAATCAAGAGGGTATAGAACAGGCAGTCGTAGAAGTGCAGGTGAACGAACAAGATGAACTGAGCGAAGACCAAGAGGAGGAGCTTCGCAAGGAGTATGAGAAGCTCCGGAGGAAGTACGCTCCGGTCAACAGAATCAGCATAAGAGCATTAGATCCAGTGCTTTATTCCAATCTCGACGAAGCAATCTCTTCGTTTGAGAAGGACGGTGATCACCGCCTGAATCTATATGATGTCACCGGGGTTAGGAAAGAATATTTGATAGAAGTCTATACCTTGCTACGTCTCATGGAGAAGCGAGAGATATATACATTTGAAGTTTATAAAAGGCTTGATTTCAATTATACAGACTTAGTATTCTCTCCAGGTTTCACCCACGGAGTAGCCTATGACTACACAAGCTTAAGTAATTTGAGTTTCACCAAAAAGAGCAAGATTATCCTCAAAAGTGACCACGGCAGGATACTGAATGCATCTGATAATAACTCCCATTTCCAAGAGGAAAGGAAACGTTTCTTCAGTTTGGCGCAACAGACAGCCAATGAATTTGCGAAGTGGAGCACTGCATGCGCCTTGATATTTATCGTTATCACGACAACTGCTGGTTGGTATCTTGTTCCACCAAGTTGGAATTTTATCGAGCCTCTTCTGTCACTATCCCCCCTTTTTGCGCTTATACCTGTTTACGCCACACAAATCTTTCTTGGCAGAGGAAATATAAGTCTCAATCCTCTAATGTTTTACCAGACTCTTTATAAGTGGAAGCTCAAACGAGTAAAGAAGAAGTTTGGTCTGTATAGGAGTAAATAGTTTTCCTACCCATCTGGTTTTGTGATTTCCCTAGTTTGTAACAGCACATCATCGGGAAGTTTGACGAGTTGGCCTCAACTCACCATTTCGAAATAGAGATTGCCATGATCTATTAATCGCAAGGCACATCTAAATCCTACGGCTACTTACTAGGCTCAACGCCTAAGTAAGCATAGGCGATCGCCGCCAACGCACTGCCTTTACTTTGATCGCCCTCAATTAAGCTGCCGGTATTTTGAGCCGTTGCCAACACTTCAAAGGCGCGATCGCTATCTCCTAATCGTCCGTAGCCTTGGGCAACATTGGCAAGGGCATTGACCTTTGCCCAACGGTCTTCGATGGTTTCGCTGGTGGACTGAGCCTTTTCCATAACTGACAACGCCTGGTCCTTTTCCCCCAGCTCCACGTAAATCTGGGACGCTCCGTACATAAAGAAGGTTCGGGAATAGGCATCCCCCTGCCGTTGCATTAGGCTTTGAGCCATCGCCAAGGATTCGATGGCGCGATCGCTCGCCTTCATCTGCTTATAGGTGTGAGCCATTTGGGACAGAGCGCTGACCTTACTTGGAGCGTCATCCGCTAGCTCCTCCACTGCCTTCTGGGCAATATCCATCGTCGCCAGCGCTTGATCCCTTTGTTCCAGCGTGTCGTAAATCCGGGCAACGTTTAGGGCTTGAAACACCCGTTCATTGGGAGATTCAATGGCTTTCACGACGGCAGAAACCGCATCCATTGCCTCCACAACGCGATCGCTCTTTTCCAATTCTTCGTAGGCTCGAGCAATGCTCAACAGCGCATTCACCTTTGCGGGCGCTCCTTCAACCTTATCCACCGCCGCTCGAGATTTTTCCAAAGCCGCGATCGCGCGATCCATTTCCCCCATTTCCCTGTAACGCTCAGCAATGGGCAATATTGCGTAGGTTTGGACCCGTGCTTCTTCGCTGCGGTTAACCGCCTGCTCCGCCTTTTCCAACGTCGCCAAGGCGCGATCGCCCTGCCCTAACTGGTCATATATCTGAGCCATTTGCAGCTGACTGTTGGATTGCAGCCACGGTTCGTCGACTTGGTCCACCGCCGCCTGGGCAAGGGTCAAAGCCGTCCGAAGGCGGTTGCCCTCCTCTGAAAACTGGGGAAATTCTTGATAAACCTGCGCCGCTGTTATCAAATAAAACGCCCGTCGCTCACTGGGTTCAATAGCTGCGGTTTGGGTCTGAGCCATCTGCAACGCCTCCACCATCTGATCGCCATTTCTCGTTTCCGCCGCCAGCTTACCTGTACTCAGCAGCGCCGATACCCGCAAGGTCAGATCCTTGGTCTCCTGAGCCGCCGTCATCGATACCGCTAAGGTTTCCCTCGCCCGCTCCCATTCCTCCAGTTCTCCATACTGCTGCGCCACCCACTGCAAGCGAAATGTAACCGGAGGCTGTCCCTGCTTGTCCCCTAAAGCGATCGCCGTCGCCTCTGACTGAGCCAAGGCATTGATCGCTTCTTCGCGGGCTCCCAATACGCGATAGGCTTGGGCGATCGCCAGCCATTGATAGGCGAGAGGATCCACCGCCGTGTCCAGTACTGCCTCCGCTTTGGCTAACGTCGCAAGTGCCCGATCCTGTTCTTCCATTCGCCGATAAACGTTAGCGATCGCGACCAATTCGTCACTGGACTCGGCTAACCTTTCCGCGCCTCTCAACATCGCTAACGCCTGTTCTGTCGCGCCTAATTTTCCATAAACCTGACCCAGCTGAAACAAGAATCGCATTTTGTACTTTCGTGTTTCGATAGCGTCCCCAACGGTTTTCAGCGCTGCCAACTGCTCCAGAATGCGATCGCGATTTTCCAAGTTCGCAAACCGCTCCTCCGCCAGAGCAATCTCTTCCCCAATCTCCGGCAACTCAAACCGCTGGAGATTCGTATCCACCGCATGCCCCAGCCCAGCCGTCGCATTCACTAAAGCGATCGCCCCCGCCGCTACCATCGCCCGCTTCGACCGGCGTCCTTTTCCTGTGGCGATCGCGCTGTAAATACCTTGGAACGCTTTTGAAATCCGCATAGGGCACACCATTACGTGGACGAATTGAGCTTGTAAATCCCATTGCATCGGAGATTCTGGTCGAAAAACAACGCCTTCGACCGGTTCTTCGACTGCCCTACGGAAAAATGATTTATCTGAAACCCTTGGAGCAGCGGGATTAACTAAGCATTAACTCTTCAATCGAGTCGGTGTCCACTGGCAAATCAGCCGTTAATACTTCGTTACCAGTTTCTGTCACCAAAACATCGTCTTCAATGCGAATACCGCGCACATCGGAGAATTCGCTAAGGCGCTCCCAATTCACCATAGCGTCGTAGCGATCGCGCCATTCCGGATTATTTAAAATAGCCGGTACTTGATAGAAACCAGGCTCAATCGTAACCACCATATTGGGTTCTAGAATGCGGCTTAATCGCAGAAATCCTAATCCAAAGCGATCGCTCCGAATTCTCCCTGGGGCATAGCCTGAAACGTCGCCTAAATCTTCCATATCGTGCACGTCTAGCCCCATTAAATGTCCAACACCGTGGGGGAAGAAAAGAGCATGGGCGTCGGCGTCTACCAGCGCCTCAGGACTGCCCTTCAAGATTCCCAGGTCAACCAATCCTTCTGCTAAAACTCGACAGGAAAGCATATGGATTTCCTGATAGTCGGCACCGGGTTTCACTGCGGCGATCGCCTGTCTATTCGCTGCTAAAACCACATCGTAAAGTGCCTTTTGGGTAGGCGAGAAATCACCTGATACTGGCCACGTTCGCGTAATGTCGGAAGCCCAACCCAGCGCCGTTTCTGCGCCTACGTCGGCCAGTAATAGGTCATCTTTACCTAGGGAATTGTGATGATCGTTATTGTGTAAAACTTCCCCGGCGATCGTCACAATGCTGTTGTAAGCAGTACCGCATTGGTGACCAGAAATAAGTCCCTCCATTGCCGCGCAAACTTGGGCTTCAATTTGGCTTTTCTTTGTACTTTGAATGCCTAGTTTATGGGCCTGAATTGAAACGCTAATTGCCTTTCTGATCTCGGCGATCGCAAACGCATCATGTCGCAATCGCACCTCAACAATTGCCTGCGCTAAAACCCCATCAATTCCCTCCGGCGTTGGAGACATGGACAGCGATCGCCCCAGCACCGCCTCCTGAGCCAACCGCGCCCCTGGATCGGGCAAATAAATACTGGTGGCTCCGTCAATAAATTTATGCAAGTCTCCCAGTTCGCGGGCTTCATCCGCACCTACCGCAGTCGCCACTTGGTCCCGCGATGGTCCCGGTCCGTGCCACAACGCATCCCCCGGTCCCGGCTCATCCCAAAAGAGGGTGGTGCGATCGCCCCCAGCGTCCAGAACAATTACGGCGTTTTCGATCCCCAACCCAGCGAAGTAGAGAAAATGGCTGCTGGCGCGAAAATAGTGGCAATTGGCGGGGAAATTTTTCGCCGGAGCGCGACCGGACCATAGGGCAACCGGGAAATCTGCCCCCAGTTTCTGCAATGCTTGGGATAGACGACGACGGCGATCGCGCACCACATCGACCGGCGTTGTCGCGATACCAAACCGCGCCATATCAGATTGCACCGTATCCAACTGCCTGCCGTCCGCAATTATCCCCAACCCCATGACCACCTCTCCTCAAAGCTCTAAGGAACTGGACACCGTAATTAGCGCCATCACAGCTGATTATGACCGTTTTCCCAAGGATCAAACCTACGATATCTACGCCGACGACGTTTATTTCAAAGATCCCACCAGTGAATTTCGCGGACTGGATCGCTACCGCAAAACCATCGCCTTTATTGATCGCTGGTTTCGCGAGCCGGACTTAACCCTCCATAAAATCCAAACCCTGGAAAGCCCCGTCAGTACCCGCCCCGATATCACCACCACCCTTCGCACCGATTGGACCCTAACCTGGACGACGCCCCTGCCCTGGCAGCCCCGCATCAGCATTTCCGGCTGGAGCGAGCTGGGTTTGAATGAAGACTGCCTAATCGCATCTCACGTTGATTATTGGAATTGCACCGTTTTGGATGTGGCGTCACAGCATTTGCCATGGTCTGCAAAGGCATCTTAATTGCCGTACTTTTTCTGTGGTTAGAGTGAGGGCAGCCGGAATTTCATACAAGTCCCGTCAAGATAATTGAACAGCTTGTGGGATGTGTATCTATTGCGAAGATGGGGTCGGAAAATTTAGCGTTTTCGCCTATTTCTTAAAGACTACCCCTCTGAATTAAAGATTCCGTGAACTCTTCGAAACCCTATAGAAATGGGTTGGGCAGTCCATTAACCTTGAATTGTGGAACAAAAGTTTGACGCGACTAATTGTTCTCCGGGCAATCTTGTACTTACTGAAAATGAGCTCAAGCAGTAATTTGCTCCGCCCGATTTAC
>JBCCTE010000159.1:0-6788 GCA_039198915.1 Cyanobacteria bacterium P01_D01_bin.73
CAATGATGAAACGGCAATAATCCCCATCAGCATCAAAATATCGCCGACCCGCTTCGTCCAAAATGCATCTCGCGCCGCCTTCGGTGCCAGGGGTTGGGAATACCAAAAGCCAACAATTAGATAGGTAGACAGGGTCAACATCTCAAGCAAGCCATAGCTCAGTAGGAGCGAATCGCTCAGCACCAAGCCGGTCATTGCAAAGCCAAAAAAGCCCATTAACCCGAAGAACCGCCCCATGGCCCAGTCCTTTTCCAAATATCCCAGGGCATAAAACTGCGCCAGAAATACTAGCAGCGCAATCAACTCCATTGCCCCGACGCTAACGGGGGAAATTTCTAGGCTGAAATCTAGAGTTAGCTCCCCGACCCGCAGCCACGGTCGGTCAATATACAGAACCGGACTGTTCCAGGTGGCAAAAAAGGCGATCGCCCCGTGGATGCAAGCCAGCGTGGTTGCCAATAAATTCAGGTATGCCGGCAGTCTTGGACCCTGCCCTCGGGTCAGTGCTGTTGACCACGGCAGCGTAGCGATCGATCCGAGTAGGCAGTAGCACGGAGCCAGCCACACGGTATTTAGCAAAGCCGCATTCACACTGGCGGCTGCCATTCCAAAACTATCCATTCCCTTTGCCTACTGTTGACGTATCCATTGATGGTCGACTGGGCGATGACCTATCAACGGCAGTCGGAAAGGTTTGGAGTGGCCGCCTGTCCGCAATAAATCTCCGTAATTCTCTAAGCCGTTGCTCAAAATTAATTCGTATCAACATATCACCAAATAACAGCGCTAAAGGTAGCCCCTAGCCTCATCATTGAGGTGAAGATACCTTGCGGGCGATCACCCCTCAGGTAGACATTGCCAACCAAGTGAACAACTTCTACGCACTTTGTATTGTTCTCAGGAACACCATTTCCCGGACATATTGAGCTGAAAGTATTTTGACAATGTCTGCGCCCTTCTTCGAGATGCTTAACAAAAACTCACTGAAGGTGATGTGCGGGCTTCTAAGTCCCCTCTGTTTTTGGGGACGTTTTGGGTGAATGGGAGCTAGAAGTTGCTGCCGGATTGGATGTTAAAGCCAGTATTTATAAGGGTTTCAGTCTCCGGTGGCTTTTGCTCGATCGGCTTGCTTTGACAGGAAGTGTCGTCTCCACTGAGTGATAAACAGTCGCCTGTCCTGGCAGGGCGCTGCGCTTCATTTTGAGGAAAGCTCGATGCTTCGATGTTCGTAAATTTATGTTGAGGCGATGCGCCTTGGGGCTCGTTCTGAATTGCGGGCAGGGCATTTTTATGGCGATCGCGACTGTTAATGGGTCAGTCATTATTAACCAGCCATTATCGTTGGGATTGAAATTCGAAAACTTGCAACGGTGCGCTATTCGATAAGCTTATAGGCGAATCTTGAACTGATTTGTCAGGCTTACCCTATAAACCTGTAACCCCTTTTCAAGGGATTGCTATCGATGTTGCTCTTCAAGGATGCGACTTCGAATTGAAGGTAATAGCCCGCTGGAGAAGGGAAACCAGAGCGGTGAACTCTTAACCAGTTTGGAGGCAGTATCGACAAGCTTTCGGTGGCGCTGACTTTAGGCGTTGTACCGAATTTGAGTCAGTCGATATTCTCAATTGATGAGAGAATTAGTAGCCGAGGTTACCGATTGTCCACTAGGAAGCGGTTTCCTCCGGGTGACCAGAGTGTGATCGCAGGTAATGGCGACCATTGGTCCAAGAGAATCTTCCCAGGGATTTCAATCTCTAGAAGTAATCAAATAAAGCTTAAAGCAAGCAAAATCGTCCTTTAGACCCAGAGGAGTTCGACGAAAATGCCCATCGCAGTTGGAATGATTGAAACCCGTGGCTTTCCCGCCGTTGTGGAAGCTGCTGACGCCATGGTTAAGGCCGCCCGCGTCACCCTAGTGGGCTACGAGAAAATTGGTAGCGCCCGCGTAACTGTCATCGTTCGTGGTGACGTATCCGAAGTTCAGGCTTCCGTTGCTGCTGGTAAGGAGTCCGTTCGCCGCGTAGATGGCGGTGAAGTAGTTTCTACCCATATCATTGCTCGCCCCCACGAGAACTTGGAGTACGTACTCCCCATTCGCTATACCGAAGCAGTTCAGCAGTTCTCTGAGTAAGACTCGCGAAGCTAAATTAGCGCCACGCCTCTGAATCAGTAGCTGTGGTTATTTGGGTTAGTCTCGCTGGTCAAATAACCACTGGTTACGACTGAATATTGCTGCGGCTGATCCCTGGGTTCCGGCTGGCTTGGTTTAATTCTAACGATTAAGTCAGCCGACTTACCGAATCGTTCGTGTGCGAACGTAAAGCGGCTGTTATTTACGGTCTTTGCCGAGGTTGAGGATGATTTGAGTGTCTTGCCCGCGTTCAATCGCAGGGAGATGGAAGTTAGCTGGATTGCTACCACTTAGGTGATCGCGGCGTTCCTTAGTTGGTTTTTATTAAGATTTTTAGTCTCAGTAAACGATTGTTTGAGTCTGTTCTGAGTTTTGACTGGGTAGATACTATTTGGTCGATGATGGGCTCAAGCCACTTTTGCTGCGAAGTTGAATTTTGTTGGCGTTCAGCACCAAGCTGAGGCACTGGTTTCATGCAAATTGCACAGGTTCGCGGCACCGTTGTTAGCACCCAGAAAGAACCGCGTTTGCGGGGCTTAAAGCTTTTGCTTGTTCAACTTGTAGATGATTCTGGGGAATTGACGGATCGTTACGAAGTTGCTGGCGATGGCGTGGGTGCTGGTGTTGAGGAATGGGTGTTGGTCAGTCGAGGAAGTGCCGCACGGTTTGTGGATGGTGGCGAGGATCGCCCCATTGATGCTGCTGTTGTGGCCATTATCGACACGGTGAGTGTTGAGAAAATGCGGCTGTACGACAAGCATCAGGAAGAGCGTTTGCTGTTGCCCGAATCTTAGGGAGGAAAGGTATCACGATGCAGGTCTCACGGTCAGAAGTTTCCGCTGTTTCTCGGGGAAATGAGCCAAGTATTCATCCATCGGCGGTGGTTCACCGGTTTTCAAATGTGGTGGGACCGGTGACGGTGGGGAAGCACACGGTCTTGGGGCCGGGCACTTCGCTGCGGGCTGAGCCCGATACGCCGTTTCACCTGGGTCAGCAGGCTCGTATTAATGATGGCGCGGTGATCCACGGTCATGGCCATGGGCGAGTCCTGGGTGATGATGATCGCGATTATGCGGTTTGGGTGGGCGATCGCAGTGTGATTAGCCACCTCGCATTGGTGCACGGTCCGGCATACATCGGCGCTGAGTGTTTCATCGGATTTCGCTCAACAATTTTTAATGCACGCCTTGGCAACGGTTGTATTGTCATGATGCACGCCCTCGTTCAAGATGTTGAAGTCCCACCGGGGCGGTTCGTTCCGTCAGGTTCGGTGGTGCTGACGCAGGAGGCGGCTGATGCTTTGCCAGCGGTGCGACCCCGCGATCGCGAATTCGTTGTCCAGCTTATTGGTGATTCCCACGAGGTGGGTGCTGCATTGGGGGCGAACGGTGCGAATGGCGCGACTGTTAATGCTTCAACTGCAAGGTCTTCAATTCAGGGGGGAGCCGGTGCGACTGTGGGTCGAGCCCGTGTTTCCAATTCATATTCCAGTTCCAATCCAACCAGTCAACATCAAGTTTCTAAATCCAGGGGGTCTGTGGTGAGCACGTCTCTTTGCCCAGAATTAGTTCAACAGGTTCGTCAGTTGCTTGCACAGGGCTACAAAGTAAGCGCTGAGTCTGCGGATAAGCGGAGATTCCAGACGGCTTCGTGGAATAGTTGCGGACTGCCGAAATCGTCCTACGAGGCGGAGGTGCTATCCGCTTTGGAGGGGTGCCTGTCAGCGAACGGTGGCAATTACGTGCGTTTGATTGGGGTGGATTCCACCAATAAGCGCCGAGTGTTTGAAGATATTATTCAGCGCCCGGGCGATCACCCAGGTGTTGGCAGCACTGGTTCCACCTTTAGCGGCGCGAGCAATGGCGCTAGTTCCTACCGCAATGGTTCTTCTGTGGCTCCAACAGCGAGTGTTGGCAACGTTGCAGGGGATATTGCGCAACAGATTCAGCAGTTAGTGTCCCAGGGCTACGGTATTTCCTTGGAGTTCACCAGTCGCCGTCGTTTCCAGGTGAGTGCTTGGACGTGCTGCGGTTCCTTCAGCAAGACCAGCGCGAATGAGGTGCTCGGTGCCCTGGAAAGCTGCATGGCGAATAACCAAGGCAACTACGTGCGGGTACTAGGTGTCGACACAGTCAATAAGCGCCGGGTGTTTGAAGCGATTGTTCAGCGCCCGAGTGGTCCGGTTGCTAGCTCGAATGGTAGTGGAGGACGCTCCGGTTTTTCTTCTGTGGGTGGTGGGCCTCCCGCTACGGCTGCGGGTGGTCTGGATGCTGATGTGGTTGGTCAAATCCGCAATGCCTTGGCTAGCGGCTGCAAGATTTCGGCGGAGTTTACGGACCCTCGTCGCTTTAGGGTCAGCGCTTGGACTTCCTGCGGTGGGGTGAGTGCCACCAGTGAATCCCAGGCGATCGCTCAAGTTCAAGCCTGTATGGCGGATCACCCCGGCGATTACGTCCGAGTGTTGGGCGTTGATACTAAGGCTAAGCGGCGGGTGTTTGAGGCGATCGTCCAACGCCCCGGCAGCAAGAAAGCTCCGGCAAGGGCCGCGGCTCCGGAAACTTCCTATGGCGCACCAACCAGCAATGGCAATGGTTACAGCAGCAGCTATAGCAGCAACGGTGCTGCATCCTATGGCGGTGGAACCCTGCCGTCTGATGTGGTGACCCAAGTGCAGCAGTTGCTGGCTCAGGGCTACAAGATTGGTACTGAGCACGTGGATCGTCGTCGCTTCCAAGCGAATTCTTGGTATAGCTGTAAGCCTATTGATGCCGGCAGTAACTCCCAAGTCATCGCAGCACTGGAATCCTGCTTGACAGACCATAGTGGTGAGTACGTGCGCGTAATTGGCATTGATCCCCAGGCTAAACGCCGAGTGTACGAAGAAATCATCCAGCGCCCGTAAACGATTTACCGTGATCGTTTAACGTTCTCTTACGCCATATGTCAGATTGCCTCGGTGTTCGTTCACCGGGGCAATTGTTGATTTATCCTAAGTTGGCATCTTCAGATAGTTATTAGACCCAAATATTTAGACCCAGACCTCATAAATCCGTTAAGTTGAGCCTTTCATGAGTTTGCAGCCCCTTCACCCCATCAGCGATCGCGATTCTTGGATTGCGGGGGAAGTGGTGGTGGATTCTACGGCGGTGGTTGCACCGGGGGTATTGCTCCAGGCGGATCCGGGATGTCGCATTCGTATTGGTCCCGGCGCGGTGGTTGGGATGGGGACGGTGATTCATGCCTACAACGGTGCCATTGAAGTGGGCGCTGGGGTCAATGTTGGCGCCGCGGTTTTGTTGGTTGGTCGGGTGACGGTGGGCGATCGCGCCTGTGTCGGTGCTCAGACCACGGTGATGAATGCGGTGGTGAATATGGGGCAGGCGATCGCCCCCGGCAGCTTAATTGGCGTTCCCTACGAAACTGCGCCCAGCACCAACGGTTCCACCAGCTCCAGTTACTCCCGCACCTCAACGGTATCCCAGTCCACTAGCTTGGATGACGCTTCCAAATCCTGGAACTACACTGCTTCCACCTCTTCATCGGAAACCTTTACGGTGTCAGGCTCCTCGGGGCAGTCCGGGGAATCAGCGCCACCACCGCCCAGTCATGATGGCGGCGCGATGGCACGACCGATGCCCCAGGGGATCGTCTACGGCAAAGTGCAGCTCGAGAAATTGATGGTGACAATGTTTCCCCATCGCTATTCGCCCAACGGTGCTGGTGATGATGCTAACAATGGCTTCGGCAATTGGGACAATGGCGCATTCGACAATAATCAAGATCTGCACCGGGATGAGTGGGAAGACTAGGAGGCTGTCTGGGCTAGGGATGGCTGGGGGGCGGTGCACTGAGCGTTAAACCAGTCTAGGGTGCGATTCCAAGACCACCAGGGATCCGGATCCTGGGCGATCGCCTGGCCTTTGGCACTATTCATATGCCCCACGTGCCCGCCATGATCCGTAATCAGCAGATCAATTTTGGGATTTTGAGCACAGGCTTGACGTAAGTCAGGAATCACTTCTGGCGAAAATAGGGGATCATCGGCGGCATAAATAATAAGCGTCGGACGAGTTAGGTTCGGCAGGAAGGGCAGAGGCTTGCTGGCTTCGTAGTAGTCCTCAACGGTGTCAAATCCAAGGCGGGAAATTACCAGCTCGTCATCAAAATTCCAAATGCTGTCTGTCCTATCTAACGCTTCATCGCTGATAAAGCCTGGGTGAGCTGCCTGCAGTTCGCGGCTTATTTCTTGCAATCCATTGGTGATGCGTTGCTCCACGTAGCGACCCAGGGGCTTGCTGACCAGGTAGCGAAGCGATCGCGTGGAATCCAAATTAGGGCAAATTACGCTTGCCCCTGCAATATCATTCGGATCAAATTCTCGCAGCTCACCCGTTGCCCAATCGCTAAAGTTTGCAAGGTAATTAATCCCCCATAGAGCCAGTTGCCCTCCCAAGGAATAGGCGGTCAGGAAAAATGGCGCGGGACAGCCCAGCTTCTGAGATTGGGCAGTGATATGGATGAAGTCTTTGCCTTCGTTGAGCCCGTCAGAGGTGAGGACGGGGGAAAGCTGGCCGGTTTTGCCGTGGGCTCGCCAGTCGAATAGCACCACCGCATAGCCTTGGGCGTAGGCTTTTCGACGCAATAGCCCTAGAAACC
>JBCCTE010000160.1:0-6767 GCA_039198915.1 Cyanobacteria bacterium P01_D01_bin.73
CTGGTTGCTTCTGTGTACGACAACACCATCCAGTTTTGGGGACGACCTGGTGCTTTGGACTAGGCGTCATCTCCAGCGTAGGTAGGTGTAAGAAAAGAGTATTTGAAAGAAAAGTAGGCAAGGGTTAAGAGAGAAGAACGACTTCCTAGTTATCAATACTTAGAGCGCCTGTAGCTGCTCCAAATCTCCGGTAAAATTGGGGCGCTTATTTGACAGGTTTAGCAGGTTCATTTCTATGACCACAGCCCCTTTTTCCCCGGAAGAGATTGCTGCTGAGGGAATCAAGCCGGAAGAATACGAAGATATCGTTAGCCGCCTTGGTCGTCACCCAAACCGCGCAGAGCTGGGGATGTTCGGGGTGATGTGGTCAGAGCACTGCTGTTACAAAAATTCTCGCCCGCTGCTATCCCAATTCCCCACCGAAGGACCGCGCGTCTTGGTGGGTCCTGGTGAAAATGCTGGGGTCGTGGATCTAGGCGACGGGCTGCACCTGGCGTTCAAGGTGGAATCCCATAATCACCCGTCTGCCGTTGAACCATTCCAAGGGGCAGCGACGGGAGTGGGCGGCATTTTGCGGGATATTTTCACCATGGGAGCCCGCCCGATCGCCATCCTCAATTCCCTACGATTCGGCAGCTTGGACGATGCCAACACCCGCCGCCTATTCGAAGGAGTCGTCGCCGGAATTTCCCACTACGGCAACTGTGTGGGGGTGCCTACGGTGGGGGGTGAGGTGTATTTCGACCCTGCCTACAACGGCAATCCATTGGTTAACGCTATGGCGATCGGCTTGATGGAAACCGACGAAATTGTGAAAGCCGGGGCGTCGGGTATTGGTAATCCAGTGCTGTATGTGGGCTCTACTACCGGGCGTGATGGGATGGGAGGAGCCAGCTTTGCCAGCGCCGAACTAAGCGAGGAATCCCTGGACGATCGCCCTGCAGTGCAGGTGGGCGATCCATTCCTAGAGAAATCCTTAATTGAAGCCTGCCTGGAAGCCTTTAAAACTGGCGCGGTAGTGGCGGCTCAGGATATGGGCGCGGCGGGGTTGACCTGTTCCACGGCGGAAATGGCGGCGTCCGGCGGCGTGGGCATTGACCTAGATTTGGACAAAATTCCCGAGCGAGAACCGGGAATGGTGCCCTATGAGTACCTGCTGTCGGAATCCCAAGAGCGCATGTTATTTGTGGCGGCAAAGGGTCGGGAGCAGGAGCTAATCGATATCTTCCATCGCTGGGGATTGCAGGCGGTGGTTGCGGGAAAAGTAATTGAAGAACCTATTGTGCGCATTTGGTTTGAAGGCAAAATTGCTGCCGAAGTGCCGGCCAATGCCCTAAGTGACAACACGCCGCTCTACAAACGCGAAGTTTTAGCGGAGCCCCCTGATTACGCCCAAGAAGCCTGGAAGTGGAGCATCGACCAGTTACCTAGTTGCAACTCCTCCGGCATTGATGGCAAGTCCTGGACTGACGTACTACAAACCCTGCTAACCACCCCGTCGATCGCCTCAAAAAATTGGGTATATCGCCAGTACGACCACCAGGTGCAAAACAATACGGCGGTGATGCCCGGTGGCGCTGATGCGGCGGTGGTGCGCCTGCGTCCCCAGCTTGGATCGTCGGCGGATGTGGGCTATGGCAAGGCGATCGCCGCTACAGTGGATTGCAATTCCCGCTACGTATACTTGGATCCCTTCGGAGGAGCAAAAGCGGTAGTCGCCGAAGCCGCCCGCAACCTATCCTGCGTTGGCGCGGAGCCGATCGCCGTTACCGATAATCTCAACTTTGGCAGCCCCGAAAAGCCCATTGGCTACTGGCAGCTCGCCGAAGCCTGTCGCGGTTTATCGGAAGGATGTCGCGTATTTGACACGCCCGTAACCGGCGGCAACGTGTCCCTTTACAACGAAACTCTCGACGCCAACGGTACCCCCGCTGCAATTTACCCCACCCCAGTAGTCGGCATGGTGGGCGCGGTGGAAGACCTGAGCACGGTGGTTGGGCAAGCCTGGCAAGGACCGGGCGATCGCATCTATCTATTAGGTATTCCCACCAGTCAAACTACCGCCAACGCCGGGGTAGTCACATTGGGAGCGTCTGAATACTTAGCTCAGGTTCATGACACCATTGCCGGCAAGCCGCCCCAGGTGGACTTCGACCTGGAAAAAGCGGTGCAGGCAGTGTGTCGCGACGGTATTCGGTCGGGCGTTATTCGGTCGGCTCACGACTCGGCAGAGGGTGGGCTGGCGATCGCCCTGGCGGAATGTGCGATCGCTGCCAACCGAGGCGCAGCGATAACTTTAGACGCTGCTGAGGGCGATCGCTTAGACGCGGTTCTATTCGCCGAGGGAGGCGCGCGGATTATCGTCACCATCGCCGCCGATAACGTTGCTGATTGGGAAGCAATCCTCGCCGACAAACTGCCAAGTCGCTGGCAGCTTTTGGGCACTGTGTCTGGAGACGCTGACTTTACCGTAGCGATCGCTGGCGAAACTTTAATTCAAACCACCGTCGAAACCATAGCGGAAGGGTGGAATGGAGCGATCGCCCAAAAGGTCGCCGGCGATGTTGCTCTATGATCGACACCGTGCGATCGTCAGCCGACTAAATGACGACGCATGTATTCAAGACAACCCAAAATTCTCTCCGGATCTCCCAGCCAAACCATAATTATCAAGACATTTTGTTAAGAACCGTCTAAAATCTGGTTGTCTAAATCCCCGGAGTACTTGTTCAAGACCGCGCCCTAGGCGATGGTCTACCAACCTATTGCCACAGGAGCGAACTTCGCCCATGACTTCTCCCGTTGCTGATTCCATCTCCACTCCTAAACACCCCCCGGAATCCCACACCCACTCCCATCCTCCAAAAGCACCCCTTGCTTCCGCTCAGCCAGAGCGTCCCGACAAACCGGAAGAAGCCTGTGGCGTATTTGGTCTCTACGCTCCAGAGTCGGAAGTCGCTGCAATGACCTATTTCGGGCTGTTTGCGCTTCAGCATCGAGGACAAGAATCCGCGGGTATCGCCACTTTTGACGATAGCCGCGTTCATTTATATAAGGACATGGGACTGGTGTCCCAGGTCTTTAATGAAGAAATTTTAGCGAATTTGCCCGGCTATATGGCGATCGGGCATACCCGCTATTCCACCACTGGCAGCAGCAAAGTAGCCAACGCCCAGCCGCTAAAGATCTCTACAAAACGCGGCGATTTTGCCCTAGCCCACAACGGCAATCTGGTAAACGCTGCAGAGTTGCGGGCAGAGCTGCGAGAACAGGGCGTTTCCTTTGAAACCACTATCGATTCGGAGGCGATCGCGATCGCCCTCGGCCTGGAAATTGACGCTGGCTACGAATGGGTTGAAGCTGCCTCCCGTGCCTTCAAACGATGCAGCGGTGCCTTCAGCCTGGTGGTGGGCACCCCCATAGGTTTGATTGGAGCCCGAGACCCCAACGGCGTTCGTCCCCTAGTAATCGGTCGCCTGCCCCAAACGGATCGCTACGTTTTATCGTCTGAAACCTGCGGACTGGATATCGTCGGTGCGGAGTATGTACGCGACGTGCAGCCGGGCGAGTTGGTGATTATCAACGAGAGCGGGTTGGAGTCGAAGATGTGGGCGGATGAGCCCAACAAGAAAATGTGCGTGTTCGAAATGATCTATTTCGCCCGCCCCGACAGCCTGTTCAATAATGAAACGCTTTATTCCTATCGCAAGCGCCTGGGTCGCCAGCTGGCAGCGGAGTCCACGGTCGATGCGGATATTGTGATTGGCGTGCCCGATTCAGGGATTCCAGCGGCGATCGGCTTTTCCGAGGCGTCGGGCATTACCTACGCGGAAGGGCTCATCAAAAACCGCTACGTGGGACGAACGTTTATCCAACCGACCCAAGCTATGCGGGAAACGGGCATTCGCATGAAGCTAAATCCGCTCAAGGACGTGCTGGAAGGGCGTCGGGTGATTATCGTGGACGACTCCATCGTGCGAGGCACCACCAGCCGCAAAATTGTTAAAGCGCTGCGGGATGCGGGGGCAAAGGAAGTGCATATGCGCATTTCATCGCCACCAGTGACCCACCCCTGTTTTTACGGGCTTGATACGGATAACCAAGACCAGCTAATTGCCGCCAAGATGTCCACCGAGGCGATCGCCAAACAAATCGGCGTAGAAACCCTGGGCTATCTCAGCGAAGAGGGAATGCTCAAGGTTACGCAGGATGACGTGGACGGATTCTGCACCGCCTGCTTCAGCGGTAAATACCCTATCCCGGTGCCGCAGTTGCTCCAGCGTTCCAAGCTGATGCTGGAGGAAGTGGCATCCCATCGGGTTGGTGCGATCGCCCCCGTCGTCGAAACCGCGCCGGAACGAGAACCCCTGCCGGTTTAGGACGTACTTCTGGATTTAGGCTTTCTGGATTTAAGCTTTCAGTCCCAACTCTTAAATCCAGCTTTAAAATTTGGCACATCGAAGGGCGGTATCCCGAGAAACTCCGATAGGCTAGAACTAACCGGCATACTTAGCATTCAAGCGATTCTTCAAGCCCATGTTCAACCCTACAAACCATTCTCGCCGTCCTTTCAATGTGTCTCTGGCTCGTCTCGGCAGTTTTGTGGGCAGCCTGGGACTTAGCACCCTAGGGATTTTGGCGATCGCCACAGCGCCCCCCGCCAATGCCCAAGGCAACTCTGCCACTTACCCATCCAGTTTTGTTGATTTATACCTAAAAAATTGCGTCAGCCGCACCACGTCTGACGCAGAACGGCTAGGCATTGAATTGAATAAGGTTGATGGCTTTTGCAAGTGCTCCCTCGAAGAGCTGCAAGACCGATACACCTTTGAGGAAGTGCAGGCTCAATCCAGCGACGTCGATATCTTGGCCATTGCCTGTGACTGCGCCATTGAACTTGATGTCAGCGCCCTCGCCGCCCAATGCAAAGAAGCAAAATAGCGCAAACATTAGACGCGTAGAGTGCTCTGGTTTTCCGACTGATTGCCCTATTCGGCATGTCCTAAATCCGACTGATTGCCCTATTCGGCATGTCCTAAATAAGCCTCTAGCACCGCTGTGCTCTGCTGGATCTCGCCAGGGGTGCCATCGGCTAAATTTTGCCCCTCCGCCAGCACCCACACATGGTCACAGAGGGACATAATTACGTCCATATTGTGCTCAACAATCAGGAACGTAAGCCCTTGGCGATTCCAAAATTGAATGCGATCGCAAATCTGGTCAATCAGCGCTGGATTCACCCCTGCCGCCGGCTCATCCAGCAAAACCAGCTGCGGATCCGCCATCAGCGCCCGCGCAATTTCCAGCAGCTTTCGCTGCCCCCCCGAGAGAGACCCGGCATAATCCTGAGCCTTTTGGTCCAACCCCACATCCGCCAAAATCCCCATCGCCTTTTCCTTGAGCGATCGCTGCTGCCGACTAATTGCCCCAGGCTTTAGCCACACATCCCAAAACTTTTCCCCGGTTTGCCGCTGCGCCCCCAGCAACATATTTTCCAACACCGACAACCGCGACAGTGCCCGCGCCACCTGAAACGTACGCACCATCCCCAGCCGGGCAATATGGTGAGACGGCATATCCTGCACTGCCTTGCCGTTGAACATCACCGTTCCGCCATCGGGATGAATAAAATTCGACAGCAAATTGAATAGCGTTGTTTTGCCCGCCCCGTTGGGACCAATCAAGCCCGTAATGGTGCCGGTACCGACCTGAATCGACGCCCCTTGAACAGCTTTAACACCGTCAAAATTTTTATGGAGATCACGGGCATCAAGGAGAACTGGAACGGCAGTCATAGGGATAGTGCAGCAAGAACAACCGGCGGTTGGGGCTACAGCAGCGATCGCACCATTGCGTTCGCCTGGCTAGCATAGCCGCCGCCCAAGAGATTGAAATGATTGAGGATGTGATAGAGATTGTAAAGGGTTTTGCGTTGCTCATACCCAACATCCAGCGGCCATTCGCCGTTGTAGCCCCGATAAAATCCAGCGGGGAAGCCGCCAAATAATTCCGTCATTGCCAAATCCGCCTCGCGATCGCCCCAGTAGGTCGCCGGATCGAAAATTACTGGCTGCCCATCCACTGCGATCGCCGCATTGCCCGACCACAGATCCCCGTGCAAAATCGACGGCTGCGGATCATGCCCCGCCAAAATCTTTGGCACAGCCGCCAATACCTGATCGCCCCAGGGAAAATTTCCCCCATTGCGTCGCGCTAGCTTGAGCTGAAATTCTAACCGGCGATCGCGAAAAAACTCCGCCCAATCATCCATCCACCCATTAGGCTGCGGCGTTGCCCCAATCGTATTGTCCCGAGTCCAGCCAAATCGTAGATTTTCCCGTTGCGCCTCACTCTGCCACCGATGCATCGCCGCCAGCTCTCGCCCCATCGCCTCCCAGGAACCAGCGCCACGCCCCCCCAGCTCCAACCACTCCAGCACAATATAGGCATAGCTATCCGCCACGCCCCAACACAGCGGCTTTGGGATGGCGATCGCCTGAGCCTGCCGCATTTCTTGCAACCCCAAAGCCTCCGCCTCAAACATATCGAGCCGCTCCGCTCGATTTAGCTTTACGAAAAATGCTCGCCCCGATGCCGATTCCGTCAAGCAGTAGGCCTGATTAATACAACCACCCCCAACGGACCGTCGCTCCACAGCGCCTAATGGCTGATTTATTGCTCTGGCGATCGCCCCCGAAATCACATCCCACATACCCAGTCCCACACGAAGAAAAGCGTTTGTCTTTCCAGGATCTGTCTTTCCCAGA
>JBCCTE010000161.1:0-6737 GCA_039198915.1 Cyanobacteria bacterium P01_D01_bin.73
GCCCTACCGACGGTGGATAAAGCCCATAGTCCCTTGCTAGCCGCAGAGCCCATCCCAGAGGATGCGGCGGGCAAAATCACCTTGCAAAACTGGTGGGTGACGGGCTTTACGTTGGATATTGAAGCGGCGATCGCCTTCCTGCGAGAACTACCCCTGGCGCGAGGTGAGGAGCAGGTATTTGGTGAGGAGCTGCGCTACTGGAGCCATGTGGCGCGGTGGGGGCTGGATTTGGTGGCCCGTAGTAAGGCGGTGCCCAGTTTATTGCCCCAGTTTGACGGCTCCGTTCGAGCCCAGTGGTGGCCAGTGTTGGAAAGCGAATCGGACCAATTGCGACTGGAACGACTGGGGCGATCGATGCCAACGGTGTGTCGTTTTTATCAAGATCAAACGCCGCCGGAAACCAAAGCGGAGCCCGCAAGCCGCACCCGCACCACCAGAATTCGCACCCGCAAATTTCATCCCCCCAGCGTTGAGTTGCCACTGACTCCTGATCGCCTGGTGCAGCATTTTCTAGCCCAGGTGGTGGATTTGGATATGCGGCGGGTGATGGGAACGCTGCCGCTGCCAGGGGCGCGACGGGTGGCTGCTAAGTCGCGATCGCGGGGGGGCGTTAGTACCACTTTGGCGATCACTCCGACGGTAAAAGATTGGCTGGTGCAGCTTGGGTCCAGCGGCGGTAAGTGTGAAAGCGGGCTGGCGGATTTGATGCCCCTGGGAACGATTTTGAATAACTGGGTGGTGGCGCTGGGGACGGTGCAGGACTGGGCCGATTTGGCTCGGGATCCGTCGGGAACGCAGGTGCAAACAGAGCCCCAGTCCCAGTCCAGTTTTCGCCCGGCATTTAAGTTGGTGCCACCCCAGAAGGAGGATGAGGCTTGGGTGCTGGCCTTTGGGTTGCAAAGTTTGGATGAGCGATCGCTGTGGCTAGGGGCAGAAATTCTGTGGCAGTACCCAGTGGAGCAATTGCGGGCGGATGATCGCCTGGTGGATGATCCGTTGTCGACCCTGCTGCGGGGTTTAGGTTTGGCGGCGCGTTTGTATCCGGTGTTAGAGCCCACCTTGGCAGAGCGATCGCCCACGTCCCAGGAATTAACGGCGGCGCAGGCATACGAGTTTATTAAGACGGTGGCGTGGCGGTTTAAGGACAGCGGTCTAGGCGTGGTACTGCCGCCGAGCTTGGCGGATCGAGATAGTCGGGCGAGTCGCCTGGGGTTGAATTTGGCGACGGCGGATACGGTTCAGGAAGACGATATAAAACTGGGCTTAAGCAGCCTGTTGGATTTCCGTTGGTCGTTGACCCTTGGCGGGCGATCGCTCACTAAAGACCAGTTCGAGCAAATCCTTGCCGAAAAAGATTTAGATGAGTTGCCCCTGGTGGAAATTGAGGGCACGTGGATTGAGCTGCGTCCGGCGGATGTGCGAGCGGCGCGGGAATTTTTCGATAAGCGCCAGGGCAATATGTCCCTGTCCTTGGATGAGGCGTTGCGCATTAGCACTGGGGATTCGCCGGTTATCGATAAGCTGCCAGTGGTGGGCTTTGAAGCGTCCGGCACCATGGAGCAGCTCCTGGGCATCCTCGGCAATAATCAGGCGCTGGAGGCGGTGGAAGATCCCGAAACCCTAGACGGAACGCTGCGACCTTACCAGCGGCGGGGTGTGGCGTGGCTGTCTTTCCTGGAGCGCTGGGGGTTGGGGGCGTGCCTAGCGGACGATATGGGTTTAGGAAAATCCATCCAGTGTCTGGCGTTTTTATTGCATCTGAAAGAACGTGAGGCATTGAATGGACCGGTGCTGCTGATTTGCCCCACGTCGGTGCTGGGTAACTGGCGGCGGGAATCCCAGCGATTTGCCCCAGATTTGAATATTGTGGTGCACCACGGCGATAAGCGAGCGAAGGGCAAGGCGCTGGCGCGGAAGGCGGAAAAGTGTGACCTAATTATGACGACCTACGCCCTAGTATTCCGCGATGAAATGACGTTGCAATCGGTTCCGTGGCGAGGCGTGGTGCTGGACGAAGCGCAAAATATCAAAAATTCCGATTCTAAGCAGTCCCAGGCGGTGCGGCGTTTGGTCAATCTGGACAGCGGCGAAAAGGATGACGACACCGAAGCAGCGCCACCGTTCCGCATTGCCCTGACCGGTACGCCCGTGGAAAATCGACTATCGGAGCTGTGGTCGATTATGGATTTCCTCAACCCCGGCTACCTGGGACAAAAGCAATTTTTCCAGCGGCGGTTTGCGTTGCCCATTGAAAAGTACGGCGATAGCGCTTCCCTGCAGACCTTGCGATCGCTAGTGCAGCCCTTTATTCTGCGGCGGGTGAAGACGGATCGCTCCATCATCGACGACCTGCCCGAAAAGCAAGAAATGACCGTCTTCTGCGGACTCTCCAAACCCCAGGCGGAACTGTATCAAGCTCTGGTGGAAAAATCCCTGGCGGAAATTGAAAGTAGCGACGGCATTCAGCGCCATGGTCAGGTGTTGGCGCTCCTCACAAAACTAAAGCAGCTCTGTAACCATCCCGACCTATTAACGGAGGGCAAAGGGGCAGGCAAAATTCCCGATTCCACCCAGTCGCCCAAATTAGAACGGCTGTTGGCCATGGTGGATGAGCTGGTGGCAGAGGGCGATCGCGCCTTGATTTTTACCCAGTTTGCCCAGTGGGGCGATCGGCTACAATCCCTACTCTCAAAACACCTAGGCGAAGAAATCCTGTATCTAAGCGGCAGTACTGCCCAAGCGAAGCGGGATGCCATGGTGGAACGTTTTCAAAGTGACCCCCAAGCGCCGAAAATCTTGATTTTGTCCCTAAAAGCTGGCGGCGTCGGACTCAACCTAACTCGCGCTAACCACGTCTTCCACTTTGATCGCTGGTGGAACCCCGCCGTGGAAAACCAAGCCACAGACCGCGCCTTCCGTATCGGTCAAACTCGCAATGTGCAGGTGCATAAATTTGTGTGCACCGGCACGCTGGAAGAAAAAATTCACGACCTAATCGAAAGCAAAAAAGCCCTGGCGGAACAAATCGTTGGCACCGGTGAAAACTGGCTTTCTGATCTGGATACTAATGGCTTACGCGACCTATTGCTTCTGGATCGCACGGCAGCATTGGAAGGCTAGCGTAACCTCTGTGGACCAAGCTTTACTTGGCTGAACCATATCCACTACGAATGATAATCGCGCCCGCTGCCATACCGCCAAGCTGCCTGCCACTGCTGTAGCCGAAAGTTATCGTCCGACTTGAGGTTTCCTAAAGTGCGGTCCAAAACGTCGTAGGCTCCCAGGCTCAGGTAGTGCCCCATCCATGTAGTCAACGCAGGCAATCCTAGGCGTGGTACCAAGGTCGTGACCATTAGCGGATCGGCAAAGGCGGTGCGCATTAGGGCAATAGATAGGGCGGGAAATTGCACTACGTCTTGCAAAAACGGTTTTAGGATTGATTCTCCAGCGATCGCCATTTCACCAAATACCCGATCCAGCAAAATATTAATGCCTTGAGGATTAGGCGTATCACCAGGCTTAACGCTCATGGACTGTTGAAATAGCCAGGTTACTGACAGGTTGGGCTGATAAGGTTGCAGCTCATTGAGAGATTTTTTATCCAGTTTTTTCGATGTTAAAGCACTATGAATTCCATCCGTTAATCGAGGCAAGTGCCGTAGCAGCGAGGCAAAACCACCAAAGCTTAGTGGGGACTGGCAACCGCTGCTATCGCCCACAAAAATTAGGCGATCGCACGGTGCTGAAAGGGGACTGTTTTTGTGGCTAGGAAACATCCCAAATAATGCCCGTTTTATATCGAGCGATCGCCACACCTCATCAGGATTTTCTGTCAGCCCCTGATAGGCAGGCATTTGGTCGTAATAGTCAGAAAATAATTGCTTGAGGGTGGGGCGATCGCGAGTGGCATCCACATAGGTAAACATATAGGTGGTTCGCCCAGAAGACGCCGGAAATGCCTCCCAAAAATATTGATACGCCGATTTTTTATTGCCCGAAATTGGTCCCGTCGTCGCAATTAGATCCGCCGTATCGTTCTTACCAAACTCCCCCTCACTTCCCACCGCGCAAGTTCCAACAACTAAGCAAATTCCATCGGGTTTTGTATCTCCACGCACCTGTCGAACTACGGGGGAGAAATGTCCCATGGCATCAATAAATAGCCGTGTTTGTATCTGCTCAAATTGAGAGACTTCGTCGTTCTTTTTATCTGAACTGCCAATATTTCGGTAAGCGTCAGCACTACCCTGCCCCCCTGCACCAACGGGGGCGCGATCGCCCAGCTTTTTCAAAATCAACGACACCCCATCAGGATGAACCGTCGCCGATTCAAACGCCGTTTTCTCCCATAAAACGCCGCCTGCCGCCAGAAACTTACCCTTTAAAACTTCCAGCAATTTTGCTGGACTGATGCCCACATTGAGCACATCCCGCACCCAATATTCCTTGCCGCCGTCAAACTTAATTCGCACCGGATTGTATTCACTGGCGATCGCCTCCTCCAGCTCCTCCGGCGTCAACAATCCCAAGGATACTAGCTCCCCCAGCTCCAACCGCGAGCTGTTCCACTCCTGCGATCGCCCCTGAAGCGCCCCCCGCTCCACCACTAAAATCCGCCAGCCTCGCTGCACCAGCGCCAGCCCTAACACAATCCCCAGCGTCCCTCCAGCAATCACCCCATCCCACGCCGTCTCCGCATCCATACCCAGCGCCGTCACCGTCTCATCCAACACCTCGCGCCGAGGCAGCGTTTGCGATCGCACCTGTTCCCACACCGCATCCGCCCGTGCCAAACCCGTCGCCGCATTATCGGGCAGTTCCGCCAACCAGGTTTCAAAATTGCTCATGGGTGCTTAATCTCTACTGTGGACCCCTATCCATTTTGATACGAATTACGGCTAAAAAATGGCTAGGCGATCGCCTGTTCCATCAACTCATCTTCCATTTCATAATTTGCCGACACCGTTTGTACGTCATCTAAATCCTCAAGGGCGTCCATCATTTTCACCAGAGACTTAGCCTGATCAATTTCACCAACTGCCAGCATATTGTTAGGAATCCAGCGAATTTCCGATTGATAAACCGTGAATCCTTCTCCTTTTAAAACCGTCTCTAAATTTTCTAGATTCTCAGCAGAAGTTGTTACCTCAAACCCACTAATTTCAAACCCTTTAGCATCTTCTCCAGCAAAGGGCTCATAACCTTCCCCATCTCCTTCCAAAGACGCCATTAATAGCGCCTCCTCATCAATATTGTCACCAATAACTGTTACAAACCCAAACTGATCGAACATCCAGCCTACACAGCCGGTCTCTCCCAAATTCCCACCATTTTTACTGAACGCCACTCGCAAATCTGCCGCTGTTCGGTTGCGATTATCCGTTAGCGCCTCCACCAAAACCGCCACCCCACCAGGACCATATCCTTCATAGCGAATCGCTTCTAGCTGCGATCCATCGTCGAGGGTGCCGCTGCCTTTGGCGATCGCTCGATCAATATTGGCATTGGGCATCCCCGCCGCCTTGGCTTTTTCCACCGCCGTCCTTAGCTGAAAATTCGCCGCCGGGTCTGCACCGCCCGCCCGCGCCGCCACAATCATTTCCCGCGACAGCTTGGTAAACACCTTTCCCTTAACCGCGTCAACCCGAGCCTTTTGCCGCTTAATATTTGCCCACTTACTATGTCCTGCCACTGCCTATCACCACTGATTGGTCAAACGCTTTTTACATTGGATATACAGTTTATCTTCCCAGGCTAATTCCCCTCAAGAGACAATCGGAAAGTTTCCTAAGCTCTTTGAGGCTAAATGGACTTATCAGACACCCAGCTGAAGTCTTTAAAAATCTAATTGTTCGACAGAGTTTCAGCCTATGTTGTCACTAAAAATCTTGACGGCTATGGACTTGACCGTCAGAAAACAGGGAAATTATTGCCGTTTTAACAGCGCTTAAAAAACCATAGAAATAGAAGACGCCGCGAATAACCCCTTTCACAAAAGACTTATCTTTATTACAGGGAGGGTTGCCCAAAACATGGCAATCAAATAGCCGTACGTAAAGTCGTAGATTCTGCCACAGCGTCAGATTTCGGAACCCCATCCAGAAGTGATTATGGTAGTGGGTTACTTGATATTGAAATGTGCGAGTACTGATGTTGTGGCATCCGCCGGTGGGTTCGCCAATATGAACTAAAGCGGCTTTGGGTTCATACCAAATGTCGTACCCTGTCTTGCGTACCTGTAGGCAGAGATCCGACTCTTCACGAATTGCACTGCCTTGCATTCTTTCATCAAAAGCCAAGCCGTATTGCTCAAAAACTTCGCGGCGAAAAGACATATTACATCCTCTCGCCGACAGAACATTCTGGGGATTTTCCACATAGGTAAAATCCAGGTAATACCATGCAATTCCTGGATCCAATGCCTCGGGAGGTAGTTGCTGAACTGCGAAGGTTTTAAGCTTAATCTCATCAGTCTCTGGGGGCAGAACACGACCTGCAACAGCACCTACCTGTGGCTTTTCAACGAATACATCAACGTGGTTTTTAATGAAGTCAGCATCCATCTGGATATCATCATCAATAAAGATAATGATATCGCCCTTTGCTCGACGAATTGCGTAGTTTCTTGCGCCTGGTAAACTGGCGAAACTCGGTTTAAATAGTGTGATTTTGTTTTCCGCCGTAACAGATTTCAGGTATTCAGCTACTTCTGGAGTGTGCTTCTTTGTCTGATCAAC
>JBCCTE010000162.1:0-6737 GCA_039198915.1 Cyanobacteria bacterium P01_D01_bin.73
GCGCGAACGGGAGCGGCGGGCATTTGTCCGTGGAAGCTACTGGGATCTAAAGGCAGCGTTGGTGTCCGATGCCAAGAAAGATAAGACCTTTGAAGCCAAGCTGGTGACCCTGGATGGTAAAAAGCTGGCTACCGGTAGCGATTTTGATGAGGCTACCGGCAAGATCGCAAAGGGTAAGAAGGTGGTGGTGTTGCTGGGGCAGGCAGAGGCAGAGGCATTACGCGATCGCCTGTCAGCCCATAAGCCATGGCAGGTGTCGGCACTGGATGAGCGTCCTAATACCCGTCGTCCCTCCCCCCCATTTACCACGTCTACCCTGCAGCAGGAAGCTAACCGTAAACTACGGCTGTCGGCGCGGGACACCATGCGCACCGCCCAGCGCCTTTACGAGCAGGGCTATATCACTTACATGCGGACGGACTCGACCCATCTGTCGGGACAGGCCATTACAGCGGCGCGTGAATGTGTGGAGCAGAAGTACGGCAAGGATTACCTCAGTCCCAAGCCGCGTCAGTATTCCACTAAATCTAAGGGTGCCCAGGAAGCCCACGAAGCGATTCGCCCGGCGGGTAGCACCTTCCGCACGCCCCAGGAAACCGGGCTGAGCGATCGCGAGTTTAAGCTGTACGACCTGATTTGGAAGCGTACTGTAGCCTGCCAAATGGCCGACGCTCGCCAAACCAATATCACCATGACCATTACGGCGGACAACGCCGAGTTCCGGTCCACCGGTAAGCGTATTGATTTCCCTGGCTTCTTCCGCGCCTATGTGGAAGGGTCCGACGATCCCGATGCGGCGCTAGAAAACCAGGAAGTGTTGCTGCCTAATCTGAAGGTGGGCGACGAGGCTCCTTGCAAAACCCTGGAGGCGATCGGGCACGAAACCCAGCCCCCGGCTCGATTTACCGAAGCGGCGCTGGTGAAGCAGTTGGAGAAGGAGGGGATCGGTCGCCCCAGTACCTATGCCAGCATTATCAGCACGATCGTTGACCGGAAGTACGCCAACTTGGATCGCAATGCGTTGATCCCGTCCTTTACGGCTTTTGCCGTGACCGGGCTGCTGGAAAACCATTTCTCCGACCTGGTGGATTTGCAATTTACGGCTCGAATGGAGCAGACGCTGGACGATATTGCCGTGGGCAAAACCCAGTGGCTGCCTTACTTGGGAAGCTTTTATCGTGGCGACGAGGGCTTAGCGAATCAGGTGCAAGTGCGCCAGGACGATATCGATCCCTCCGAGGCACGGACCCTGGAGTTTGATGACCTGGGAGCGAAGATTCGCATTGGTCGCTATGGCGCTTACGCGGAGGTGGAGCACGAGGGTGAAATGGTACGGGCATCGCTGCCACTGACATTGAACCCGGCAGATGTCACCGTCGACCAAATCCAAGAGGTGATTCGCCAGAAGACTGAGGGACCGGATGCGTTAGGCTTACACCCGGAAAGCGGCGAGGCGATTTACGTGCTGACGGGGCAGTATGGCCCCTACGTACAGCTTGGGGAAGTGACCGAAGAGGTGCCCAAACCCAAGCGGGCTTCGTTGCCTAAGGGAGTAACAACGGACAAGGTGACGGTGGAGTTAGCCGTTGGACTGCTGGCGCTGCCGCGTCTTTTGGGTGAGCACCCGGAAACCGGTAAGCCGGTGAAGGCGAGTCTGGGGCGTTTTGGTCCTTACGTTGTTCACGACCAGGGCAAAGACGGTAAGGATTATCGGTCTATCAAAGGCGATGACGATGTGACCACCATTACCTTGGAGCGGGCGCTAGAGATGTTGGCGCAACCCAAGGCGGGGCGGGGTCGTAAGAAAGCGCCGCTTCGGGAAATGGGTCCGCACCCTGAGGACAACGAGCCCGTCAACATTTACAAGGGTCCTTACGGGATCTACGTTCAGCACAATAAGATCAATGCGGGATTAGCGGAAGATCAGACGCCCGAAGACTTGACTATGGAGCAGGCGATCGCTCTTTTAGAAGCCAAAGCGGCAACCAAGAAAGGCGGGCGAAAGAAGACTACCGCGAAGAAAAAGACAACGACCAAGAAGAAAACCACCACCAAAAAGGCAACTACCGCCAAGAAAACTACGGCGGCGAAAAAGTCCACAACCACTAAGGCTGCTGCTAAAACTACGGCAGCCAAAACTAAGACCGCGGCGAAATCTACCGCCAAGAAAACCGCTGCGAAAGCTACAACCAAAACCACGACCAAGCGATCGCCCGCTAAAAAGAAGGCCAGCGAACCCGCCACCGTAGAACCCGCAGCATCCTAGACTGTTGTGGTTAGAAGGGGTAGCTAGGCAAGGCTTATGGCGCGAGCGCGGAAACGATTTGGGCAGCACTGGTTAAAAAGTGACACCGTGTTGAAGCGTATTGCCGACGCTGCGGATTTATCGGAGAGTGATCGCGTATTGGAAATCGGTCCGGGGCAGGGAGCGCTTACTCACCAGCTATTGCCGAAAGCCGGAGCCGTTGTTGCGGTGGAGCTAGACCGGGATTTATGCCCGCGACTGGTGAAAAAGTTTGGCGATCGCGATAACTTCCTGCTGTTCCAGGGAGATATTTTAAAGCTGGACTGGCCTCAAATGATCGAGGACTTTCCCAATCCCGCCTTTCGCGATCCCAACAAAGTGGTCGCCAATATTCCTTACAACATCACCGGTCCGATTTTGGAACATTTGCTGGGGCGGATTGGTACGCCGCGATCGCATCCCTTCGAATCCATCGTGCTGCTGGTGCAACAGGAAGTGGGACGGCGGCTCTGCGCGAAGCCGGGGCACAAAGCTTACGGAGCATTGTCGATTCGCGTGGGATTTTTAGCGGACTGTGAATACCTATTTGATGTGCCCGCCAAAGCCTTTTCACCGCCGCCGAAGGTCATGTCCGCCGTGGTGCGCATTACGCCGCGCCCCTTCCCAGAACAGCCTAAGGATTGCGATCGCCTGGAGAAGCTCGTGAAACAAGGTTTTTCCACCCGCCGCAAAATGCTGCGCAATAACCTGAAATCTTGGATTGACAGTGAATCCTTGACGGAAATTTTGACCGCCATAGAAGTTCGCCCCGACGCCCGCGCCGAAAATTTAGGAATTAGCGATTGGATTCATTTGAGCGATCGGCTTACCGATTGAGCCAGCCTTCAAGATCAATTTTCGAGATTGACTCTTGGCTGGGAGCACCTGAGAAGGTAGTTAAGGCTTCAAACTACTTAAGAAATCGACGATCCCATTTTGATTGAAGTCAAGTTATATTAAGCTCGCGCAACGAAGAGTTGTCAGTTTGTGTCAACCCCCGGCTTTTGGTGGTCTAGTTCACCGTGAAGTGGGTACAAGTGCGTAGAATAATGTGGATTCGCAGGATTTACCCCCCTGCAGCATCACCCGCTTAAAGGAGAGAAACTGGATGTTCACCTACGTAAAGCCCGAGATCCGTCACGTGCAGCCCGATGATTTAAATGGGCGATCTCTGGTTAAGGTAGTTTACATTGTCCTCGAAGCGCAGTATCAAAGCTCTTTGACGGCAGCAGCCAAGGCAATCAATGCCAATAATCCCGATGTTGCGATCGAGCTGAGCGGTTACTTAATTGAAGAACTGCGCAGCCCCGAGAACTACGAAGCATTTAAGAAGGATGTTTCCGAAGCCAATATCTTCATCGCTTCACTCATTTTTATTGAAGATCTAGCGGCAAAAGTCGTAGAAGCAGTCAAGCCCTATCGCGACAACTTGGATGCGGCGGTGGTGTTCCCATCCATGCCCGATGTGATGAAGCTGAACAAGCTGGGTAAATTCTCCATGGCGCAGCTTGGCCAGTCCAAGAGCATCATCGGCGAATTTATGAAAAAGCGTCGCCAGAAGGATCCCACCAGCTTCGAGGACTCGATGCTTAAGTTGCTGCGGACTCTGCCGACAATTTTGAAGTATTTGCCTTCTGACAAGGCGAAGGACGCTCGAAGCTTCATTATGAGCTTCCAGTATTGGCTAGGCGGTTCGCCGGAAAACTTAGAAAACTTCCTGCTGATGTTGAGCGATCGCTACGTGTTCAACAAGCAGATTGAAGCTCTGGAGCAAGGTGCAGAGGACGCGCCAAGCGTTGAGCTGAAGTACGCCGACCCAGTGGTGTTCCCTGATATTGGGATCTGGCACCCCTTGGCTCCGAAGATGTTTGAGAACGTGGAAGCCTACCTGGATTGGTACGTCACTTCTCCGCTAACTCCCGACGAGTTGCGTAAGCCTAATGCCCCCTGCGTAGGATTGGTGCTTCAGCGTAGCCACCTAGTGAGCGGCGACGATGCCCACTATGTAGGAATGGTGCAGGAGCTGGAGGCTAAGGGCGCTCGAGTGATCCCTGTATTTGCCGGCGGCTTGGACTTCTCGAAGCCCGTGGATGAGTACTTCTATCGCCCCAACGCTGGAGTAGACTCTGCCCAGCCTGATGCAATCGTTGACGCTGTTGTCTCCCTAACCGGTTTTGCCTTGGTGGGCGGTCCGGCACGACAGGATCATCCCAAGGCGATCGCCTCTCTGAAGCGCTTAAACCGTCCCTACATGGTGGCGCTGCCCCTAGTGTTCCAAACCACTGAGGAGTGGGAAGAAAGCGAGCTTGGTTTGCACCCGATTCAGGTGGCGCTACAGATTGCAATTCCTGAGTTGGATGGGGCGATCGAACCCATTATTGCTTCTGGCCGGGACGGAAATACCGGTCGGGCGATCGCGCTGCAAGACCGCCTGGAAGCAGTGGCCGAGCGAGCAATCAAGTGGGCAAACCTACGCCGCAAGCCCAAGTTCGCCAAGAAGGTCGCAATCACCGTTTTTAGCTTCCCCCCCGACAAGGGCAACGTGGGAACGGCGGCATACTTGGACGTTTTTGGCTCCATTTACGAAGCGCTGAAGTCTCTAAAGGCAGAGGGTTACGATGTCGGACCGATTCCGTCTAATCCCAAAGCCCTGATGGATGAGGTCATTCACGACATTCAGGCACAGTATTCTAGCCCCGACCTCAACGTTGCCTACCGGATGCCCGTTAAGGAGTACCAGTCTCTGACTCCCTACGCCAAGCGTTTGGAGGAGAACTGGGGACCGGCCCCTGGTGAGCTAAATAGCGACGGTCAGAACCTGCTGGTGTTTGGTAAGCATTTCGGCAATGTGTTTATCGGTGTGCAGCCCACCTTTGGCTACGAAGGCGACCCGATGTTGCTGCTGTTTTCCAAGTCCGCCAGCCCCCACCACGGTTTTGCTGCGTACTATACTTACCTAGAGAAAATCTGGGGCGCGGATGCAGTGCTGCACTTCGGTACCCACGGCTCTCTGGAGTTTATGCCTGGTAAGCAGATTGGCATGTCCGGCGAATGCTATCCCGACAGCCTAATCGGCAGCATTCCTAACCTGTACTATTACGCTGCAAACAACCCCAGCGAGGCGACGATCGCCAAGCGCCGCAGCTACGCCGAAATTATTTCCTACCTAACTCCTCCCGCCGAGAACGCTGGACTTTATAAGGGTTTGAAGGAGTTGGGCGAGTTGATTGGCTCCTACCAAACCTTGAAAGACAGCGGACGCGGTCCCTCTATTGTTGACGCCGTTATTGAGCAAGCTAAGGCGGTCAATTTAGACAAAGACGTCGATCTGCCTGAGAAAGATGGCAAAGATTTGACCACTGAGGAACGGGATAACCTAATTGGCTCCGTCTATCGCAAGTTGATGGACATTGAGTCTCGTCTGCTGCCCTGCGGTCTGCACGTGGTGGGTCGTCCTCCGACGGCTGAGGAAGCAGTAGCGACTTTGGTCAATATTGCTAGCTTGGATCGCCCTGAGGATGGCATCAAGGGATTGCCTCGACTGTTGGCGGAGAGCAAGGACCGCGATATTGATGAGGTTTACAGCAACGCCAACCTAGGAATTCTGGATGACGTTCAGCTCTTGCAAGACATCACCCTGGCGACTCGGGCGGCGGTATCGGCTGCAGTTAAGATGCGCACCGGTAAAGATGGTCGTCTGTTGCGCAAGCCTCCCTTTGACTTTATTGAGCTTGCGCGAAATTTGAAGTGGCTTCAGTTTGCTAAGCGCTACTTTGATTACTTGGCTTCATTGAGCGATCGCCGCCCTTGGCTACGGGCAATGGCTGGTTCTGGCTTCCCCAACGTTGAGGTAGACGGCACCCAGACCCTGTTCGAGTACGTGGACTTTTGCCTGGAGCAAGTGATTGCCGATAAGGAAATGGAGTCGCTGCTGCGGGCATTGGATGGTGAGTACATCCTGCCTGGACCTGGTGGTGACCCAGTTCGTAACCCGATGGTGCTGCCTACCGGAAAGAACATGCACGCGCTGGATCCTCAGTCGATCCCGACGACGGCAGCGGTTAAGTCAGCGAAGGGCGTTGTGGATCGTTTGATTGAGCGTCAGCGCCAGGAAGACGACGGTAAATATCCTGAAACAATAGCCATCACCCTCTGGGGAACGGACAATATCAAGACCTATGGCGAGTCGCTGGCCCAGGTGTTGTGGCTGGTGGGTGTGCGCCCGGTGCCCGATGCTTTAGGTCGGATTAACAAGCTGGAGCTGATTGAGCTGGAAGAGCTGGGTCGTCCTCGGGTTGATGTGGTGGTCACCTGTTCTGGTGTGTTCCGCGACCTGTTTGTGAATCAAATGGCGCTGCTGGACCGGGCAATCAAGATGGCTGCGGAGGCTGATGAGCCTTTGGAAATGAACTTTGTTCGTGCCCATGCCACCGAGCAGGCGGATGATTTGGGA
>JBCCTE010000163.1:0-6736 GCA_039198915.1 Cyanobacteria bacterium P01_D01_bin.73
CAGCGCAATAAACCGTCCGAAGAATACGGCTTTGCCCGCGTTTTCAGCGAAGCGATCACGAGCTGCCTCCAGCTTCTCTTCAGAAATCCGCAGGGTCTTGCCGATGCGAGACAAAAGCCGCCATCCCCCCCAGCGTCCCAGCCAGTAGCCGCAGCTATTGCCCACGATGGCACCACTGACGGTGCAGCCTAAAACGCCAGAAAACTTTAAATCGCCGCTGCCGGACAAGAAGCCGCCCACCAAGGTGATGGTTTCACCAGGGATGGGAAGTCCAGCATTTTCTAGGGCGATGCCAAGAAACACGCTCCAGTAGCCGTAGTCTTTGATAACGGCTTGAATCGCTTCTAGATCGAGGGTTTCAGGGATCGCCAAAATCGGCATAGTTTGCGGAAAGAGAAAATGAACTGTTCAGACTACTAAAACAAAACTACCCACAGGTATTTAATTTAGAGGAATAGACGTGTTAAGAAATTGTAACGACTTCAAGGGCATTTGGGGCATCTATCTGAAGGCTTGCTTGATTATCCCCCTCTGTAGCCTGGTAAATAAAGTGCCCAATTTTTAGCGAGCGATCGCCCCAACCACGCAGATATTTGAATTGTTTGCCCTAGCGACCATTAGCGAGCTGCTCTATAAAGGCAAGTATGAGCGCTTAAATTTTGAGTTTTTTGAGGTTAACGATGGGCTTTCTAAATTCGATTATGTCGGCAGTGGAAGATCCCAACACAATGGGATCCATGGGGCAGGTGGCTGGAATTTTGAGCGCGGTAAACGGCGTAGCAAATCAGAACGGCGTTGATAAGAACACGATGCAGTCAGTGGTCGGCGTGGTTGGAAAATACGTGCAAGGGGGACTTCAGGAGAAGCAATCCGAGGGGGGCGCTCAGCAGGTGCAGGACTTGGTTAGCCAATTTGCTGGCACCCAGCCCAGTGAGCAGGCGTTGACGTCCATCCTGAGTGCGCCTCAAATTGACGGGCTGGTGGGCGAACTGGAAAAAATGACCGGTTTGGATGCGGGGACGGTACGCGGTTTGCTGCCGACGGCGGTGCCTTTGGTGTTGAATCTGCTGAAAACTGGCGAAACGAAGCAAGAGGGCAGCACCGATAATTCCCTGCTGTCCAGCTTCTTGGATAGCGATGGCGACGGTGATACGGACCTGGCGGACGTGATGGGCATGGCGAATATGGCGTCGAAGTTCTTCGGCTAGGATCCCCCGCTAAAACCGAGTTGTGGGGGATGGGGCGATCGCCTCGAAGGGAAGGTAACAGGCGATAATAGCTCTGCCCTTTATCCCCTGAAACGCCCATGGATGCTGATACTAACGGTGCTATTACCGGTGCGATCGCCTGGCAATCCACCCGCGACTACGAGGATATTCTTTACGCCAAAGGGGCAGGCATCGCCAAAATTGCCATCAATCGCCCCCACAAACGCAATGCCTTCCGCCCGAAAACAGTGGTGGAGCTATACGACGCCTTCTGTGATGCCCGCGAGGATCCAGACATTGGCGTCATTTTTTTGATGGGCGTGGGTCCCCACACCGACGGCAAATACGCGTTCTGTGCCGGTGGTGACCAAAGCGTACGGGGACAGGCTGGCTACGTGGATGAGGGCGGCGTGCCTCGGCTGAACGTGCTGGATTTGCAGCGGCTGATTCGGTCTATCCCCAAGGTAACGATCGCCCTGGTTGCCGGCTATGCGATCGGGGGCGGGCACGTGCTTCACCTGCTATGTGACCTGACAATTGCTGCCGACAACGCCATTTTTGGACAAACTGGTCCGAAAGTGGGCAGCTTTGACGGAGGCTTTGGTGCCAGCTATATGGCACGGGTCGTGGGGCAAAAAAAAGCGCGGGAAATTTGGTTCCTCTGCCGCCAGTACAATGCTCAGCAGGCCCTGGAAATGGGGCTAGTCAATACGGTGGTGCCGGTAGAGGAGCTAGAAGCGGAGGGGATTCGCTGGGCGCAGGAAATTCTTATCAAAAGCCCGATCGCCATTCGCTGCCTAAAATCCGCCTTCAACGCTGACTGCGACGGTCAAGCGGGCATCCAAGAACTCGCGGGCAACGCCACCATGCTGTACTACATGACTGAAGAGGGCAGCGAAGGAAAGCAAGCCTTTTTGGATAAGCGATCGCCCGACTTCAAACAATACCCCTGGCGCCCCTAAGAGGAGTGTTCGACGGCGTAGTTCGACTCAGAAGATCGACTCAGAGTCGCGCTACGAGATAAGCGATAAAATGCGGCTTATCTCACACCCACGTTATGAAGAATTGACAACCATCAGCGCTTAGCAATTATGACTAGCGAGTCCAGTCCACCTCCTGAAACACCTCAGATAGTTCCAAAAGTAGCTAAGCCTCGGCTAGCCAGCGTTGACATACTGAGAAGCGTCAGCATATTTGGTGTTGTTTTCATTCATGCTGCTTGGCTATTAGGCTGTCTCTCGCCAGGGTCAGAAAACCTAGAATATATGTTTCGGGTAGCTGTTCCTTGCTTCGTCGTAATGTGGGCTTTCTTTTACGAGAAAGGATATTCTAAACGCACTGGAGAAGCACGAAAGAAGTATTTTTGGGCACGTCTCAAGCGTCTTCTAAGCGTATTTTTGATTTGGAGCTGCATCTACTTCTTAATCGAAGTTGATTGGAGTTCTTTAACGTTTAAATCGTTTTTTTCCAAACATTTCCTAGGATATGGTTGGAGCGGTCAATACTTCTTCATAATTCTGCTGCAACTGCAAGTTCTGTTTCCCTGGCTTCGATCACTTTGCTTCAAACGCAAGCTGCGTGGATTAATCATGCTAGCCGTTTTTTGCCTGTATATCATCTGGGGGTATGGACACGAATGGTTGCCAAATATCGCTCAGAAACTAGGGGAGCGTCCTTTTATCTTTTGGATTCCCCACGTCTTCCTTGGTATTGCCATTAGCCATGTAAAAGCCAATCAGCATCACACTTCCCATTTCCAATGGTTGAATAAGCGTTTTCCCTGGTGGCTTCTCTGCAGCATTCTAATCATTCCTCTAGAATTTAATACGCTGAACCACAACCATTATTTAACTCCAGCCGTACTCCTTGCTTCGTCACTATTTGTGCTCCCGTTTTTAACGCAAGATATTGTCTTGCCGTCCAAGTTAAATGCTCAATTTAATTGGTTCGGCAGCAATACAATGACGCTCTTCGTTGCTAATCCATTGCTGATCAAACTGTGGCATCAGGTTCTTGCCCCCAAGGGATTGGAAACATGTTCTGTTCTTGACTTTATATGGCGCCCTTTGCTCTCCACAGTGATCGTAGTTATTAGCGGCGTACTTTTAGCCATTCTTATTAATCGAACTCCTCTCAAAGGGGTTGTGAATTAATTCCCAATCCGCAGTGATTTAAGGCTTCAGAGCGTAATCATTATTTGCGACTTTAAATTGAGTTCAGCAGCGGATTAATCGACATTCATTTAATGGCGATCGCCCGACTTCAAACAATACCCTTGGCGCCCCTAAGGCAAAGAAAAAGCGCGAAAACAAGGCAAAAAAAAAGCCCCTCTCCCCGGGGAGCGGGGTTGGGGTGAGGTCTCTTACGCGCCACCCTCAGGTACAAAATCCAACGACGCTGAATTCATGCAATAGCGCTGACCAGTGGGATTGGGACCATCGTTAAACACATGGCCTAAGTGGGCATCGCATACGGCACACAGCACTTCGGTACGCACCATAAACAGGCTGCGATCGCTCTTGGTCGCAATATTTTCATTCGCAGACGGAGCCCAGAAGCTGGGCCAGCCGGTGCCAGATTCGTATTTGGTGTCGGACTTAAACAGCTCACAGTCGCAGCAAATGCAGTTGTAAGTGCCTTTATCCTTATTGTCCCAATACTGCCCGGTGAAAGCCCGCTCGGTGCCGTGTTGGCGGGTCACCTTGTATTGTTCAGGAGTTAGCTGGGCTTTCCACTCCGCATCGGTCTTCGTAACTTTTTGGGTGTTCGTTTCTGCCATGGTTCGCTGGAGATTCGCTAGGAAGCTCTAGTTAGGTGTTTGGTGAAATAGCTCAGTCTGATGGGAATCGTAACGTATCTCCCAGGACCCCGTGTGGCAGGTTTCAACCCCCGAAAACCGAACTGGACTGATTATCTGGATAACGGCATGGCGAGTAGGTGGAGCCTCACCAGAGTTCCCCAGGACCATGAATTAATCGAGTTAGTCAGGTTAATTTGGTCAAATTAATCAGGGCTCACCGATTCTTTGAATTGCTTACCGGCGGCGAAGGCAGGAACCTTTGTTGCAGGAATTTGTAATATTTCGCCGGTTTTGGGATTTCGCCCTTCGCGGGCCTTGCGATCGCGCCGTTCGAAGGTACCAAAGCCCACTAGGGTCACCTTTTCACCAGCAGCCACCGCTTCCATGATGGCGTCCACCGTGGCGCTAACAACAGCATCCGCATCTTTGCGGGAAACACCGATGCGATCGGTGATGGATTTGACGAGTTCAGCCTTATTCATGGGATGGGGACAAAGACTTGCCTGGACTGGGTTTGTAGCGATTCTGTTGTGACTAATCTAGATCAGTTTTTCTAAAGGCTGCAACGCACTTCCCCACTTTCGTCAGGCTTTTGTTAGAAGTTCTCCGAAGTTTCTCCGGGCTTCACTGAAACTTTTGCAAGTCCTTACGTATCGGCAGTTTAGGAATTTAGCACAATAATTTGCCACAATTGATTATTATGCCCAACAGAATTGTGTTGGCCATGTGCCATCCCCTTTCAAAATACGTGCCCTAACAATGCGCTCCCTCAGGCCTAAGTGACCTCGTTTGGCATTGCCCATGCGCCCCGTTGCCCAGTCACCCAGAACAGCCACGAAGCAATCCCGGTCTGCCTCAACTAAGCAATCCCGGTCTGCTTCGACCTCATCCGCCCCTAAATTGCGTCCCTATCAGACGAAGGTGGTGAATGGTGTCTATGAAAAGATTTCGGCGGGATTCAATCGCATTGGCATTTTGGCAGGCACTGGCGCCGGGAAAACGGTTATCAGCGGTCAGATTTGTGCCCACGCGCGACGGTTGGGGCTGCGGCTGATGTTTGTGGTCCACCTGGATGTGCTGGTGGGGCAGACGGCGGATAAGTTGCGATCATTTGGATTGGACTGCGGATTTATTAAGGCGGGCTGGAAGGAGGATCCCAGCTCGCCAATTCAAATTGCTAGTGTGCAAACCCTTGCCCAACGGGACTGGTGGCGGGATTGGGAAGCGCAGATTGTGTTTTATGACGAGGCCCACACGACGCTGTTTAGCCAGGTGGGTCAAGAAATCCTGGAGGAGATTTATCCCCGAGCAGTGCATCTGGCGATGACCGCGACGCCCTATCGATTGGGGCAGGGACAGCTTGGCGATTTTTTGCAGACCTACGTTGCTGCGCCGGTGCCGTCGGAGTTGCAAAATATGGGGTTCCTCGCTCCGATGCGATATTTTGGGCTGCCGGCGGAGGGGCAGGTGGAGCTGGGGGAGGTGACTCTGGTGGACGGAGATTTTGAGATTAAGGGGCTGAAAAATGCCTGCGATCGCCCGGAGCTTATTACCCGCGTTGTCGAAGAATGGTGCCGCCTAACGCCAAACAAACGAACGATCGCCTTTTGCGTCGATGTGGAACATGCCCGGCACGTAGCGGCGGCATTTAACGATGCGGGGATTCCGGCGGATTTGGTGGCGGGCAGCACGTCTCGCAAAGATCGCCAGCGACTTTATTCTGCGCTAGGGTCCGGAGAGCTGATGGTGCTGACATCGTGCAACGTTATTAGCATTGGTTTTGACGAGCCCAGCGTTGAGGTGGGATTGCTGCTGCGTCCCACCCAGTCCACGGCGTTGCACCAGCAGCAAATCGGGCGGGTGATGCGGATTTCGCCGCAAACGGGGAAGACCTGCGGCATTATTTTGGACCAGGCAGGCAACCTAAGTCGGCTGGGTTTTCCAGAGGATATTGATCGCTACGACTTACCCGTTAGCGACAATAGCGAGAAGAAAAAACCGGTTGGACGATCAAAGCTCAAGGGGTGCCCTGACTGTGGCGCGTGGGTCAACCTATCGGCGGTGGATTGTCCGGAATGTCCCCACTCTTGGGCGAGCGAGCCAACGATTTCTGCGCAGGATTTAATTGAGCTGTGGCCGCGGGAGCGGTTCAAGTCTGTCGATGACGTGGCAATTCTCTGCAAGCTGTTTCACTACCTACGCCAGCAGAATTATGCGAAGGGGCGGGCTCCTCATCAGTGCGATCGCTCCTTCTTTCAGCTAACCAATCGTCTGCCGGAAGAGAACTGGTATTCTGGCGCAATTTTTGGCACTCAGCCGACACCAGATGACTATACGGATTACAAGCATTACCTAGAACGGGTAGCTTTTCGACTGCATAAGGATTTGACTTGGGCGATGAACGAATTCCAGAAGGAATTTGGGCACATCACCTGGCCTTAAACAGCAAAAACCCCCAGAGCGGGGGCTTTCGTGCAATCTAGACAGGCTAGTTTGACGCGATTAGCGTAACTCGACGTTACTTGACCGCGGCTACAAAGCGATCAACCAGGGGCGCAACCTCTTCAGCATCGTGCCATGCACCGATTTCAACGGCTTTCTTCTGCAAGTTCTTGTAGGTGCGGAAGAACTCAGCGATTTCCTCCAGTCGGTGGGGCGCAATGTCCTTGATGCTCTTCACATCGGCATAGCGAGGATCGTCAGCGGGCACACACAGCATTTTCTCGTC
>JBCCTE010000164.1:0-6683 GCA_039198915.1 Cyanobacteria bacterium P01_D01_bin.73
AAGACCCTGGGCTATGAAGAAATCGGGAAATATTTGGACGGTCAATGGTCCCTTGAAGAGGCGGAACAGCAGATTGTTCGCCACACTCGACAGTTTGCAAAACGTCAGCGCACTTGGTTTCGGGGCGATCGCACTATTCGATGGATTGACAGCGATGATCCCAATCGTTGGGAAACCGTTTGGGATTGGGTCAAGACCTTTTTGCAGCAGACTTCCGGAAAATTACCTTAGAATCGCAAAGGAAAACCTGCTAACTTCTCGCTACCTTTGCCCATGATCCCCCGCCTCAGTCGCCGGCAACTTTTGCAATACGGCACCTTCGCCATTGGCTCCAGTGTTATCACTGCCTGCGCTGGTAATTCCGCCGATCCCCAGGCGGAGAAAACCCCCGACGGTTTGGACAAAGTCACCATGGTGACCGACTGGTTGGCTCAGGCTGAGCACGGTGGATTCTATCAGGCGTTGGCAGCTGGGATCTATGAGAAATACGGACTATCAGTGACCCTGCGTATGGGCGGCCCTCAGGTGTCCGGCTCCCAGCTACTGTTGGGGGGCGTTGCCGATTTCGCCATGAGCAACAGCACCCAGGCCATTAACGCCGTTGCTCAAAAGGCTCCCATCGTGACCGTGGCGGCAATGTTCCAAAAGGACCCTCGCTGCATCATTGCTCACCCCAACACCACCGTTGAGGACCTGGGAGATCTGAAAGATCGACCGATTTTTGTGACCCAGGCATCGGTCAACGACTTTTGGGGATTGTTGTCTAACCGCTACGGTTTTACAGACAAACAACGCCGGGTTTATAACTTCAACCCAGCCCCCTTCCTTGCCGACAACACCTCGTCCCAGCAGGGATATATCACCTCCGAGCCCTTCACCCTGTCTCAGGAGCTAGGCGAAAAACCGGTGGTCTTTTTACTGGCGGACTACGGCTACAGCCCCTACGCAACGACCATTGATACCACTCGCGCTGTGATTGATAAGAAGCCCGATGTGGTGAAGCGGTTTGTGCAGGCTAGCTCCGAAGGTTGGCAAAGCTATCTGAAGGATCCGACGCCGGCCAATAAGCTGATTCGTAAGGATCACCCTGAAATGCCGGAGGACCTGCTGGATTATGGAGTGTCGACCTTAAAGGAGTACGGCATTGTGCGATCGGGTGATGCGGAAGCCAATGGCATTGGCTACATGACTGCCGATCGCTGGAAGGGATTCTTCGACAGCATGGTTGAATGGGGCGTTTACGATACCGATGTACCCTACGAGTCGGCATTTGTGCTGGACTTTGTTCAGGACTTGCCGACGGCGGGTTAGATTTTGGAACTGGGCTAGAGCGTTAAAACCGCAAAAATGGTTGCCTCAGCCCTGCTTTCAAGAAATTTTGTTAAGCTCAAGGGTGCCCGTTAAAGCTGATCCCAGCCGCCTGTTTATCCCTTCTGATAGATTCTGCATGACCTCTTCGTCCGCCTATTCCTCGCCTACGCCTTTTCAGGACGTTGCCCCGGCGATTACTCTCGACCGGGTTAGCAAGGTGTATCCTTCGGGGACGATCGCCCTCCAGGATGTGGATTTGTCCGTTAAGCAGGGGGAGTTTCTGAGCCTGGTGGGACCATCGGGCTGTGGCAAAAGTACGGTGTTGGGGCTAATCGCTGGTTTAAGTAAGCCGACCCAGGGTGATTTGCAGTGGACTCAGCCGGACTATCGAAAGGAGCTGGCCTTCGTTTTCCAGGACTCGTCTCTGTTGCCCTGGTCCAATGTGGAAGATAATGTGCGGCTGCCGCTGAAGTTGTCGGGGCAGTCGAAGAAGCAAACCCAGCAGTCGGTGGCGGAGGCGATCGCCCTGGTAGGACTAACGGGATTTGAGGGGGCGTTTCCTCGGCAGCTGTCGGGAGGCATGAAAATGCGGGTGTCCATTGCGCGGGCGATCGTCACCCAGCCCAAGGTGTTGCTGATGGATGAACCCTTTGGGGCGCTGGATGAAATTACCCGCAACCGCCTGAATGAGGACGTGATGAATCTGTGGCGGCAGAAGCGCTGGACCGTGGTGTTCGTTACCCACAATATTTACGAGGCGGTTTACCTTTCTAGCCGGGTCGCGGTGATGGGGGTCAATCCAGGGCGGATTATGACGGACCTGGTGATTGATGCGCCCTATCCCCGCAGTGAAGCGTTCCGCCAATCCCCCGAGTTTGGTCAATATCGTCGCCATTTGGCCCAGGCGCTGGCGGAAGGAATGGAATGATTGAACGCTGACCGACCTGCCTTTCAAAGACGCCCTCAAGAACGCCCTTTAAAACTATTTTTGCTGAAGCGACGACCCGTCATGCGCGATAAATCTCTTGTAGAAAAACTGCTATCCCCCGATGTTCTTGCCCCTTTCGCGGTGGGCATCGTGTTCGTTCTGGCGTGGGATGTGCTGGTGCGCGTAACGGGCTTGCCGCCATATCTGCTGCCGGGACCGCTGCTGGTAATTCAGACGCTGATTGAAAACTGGTCTGAGTTGTTTGCGTCGCTGATGGTTACGTTTCAAATCACCATCGTGGCGTTTTTGACGGCGGCGGTGTCGGGGTTGGCGATCGCCGTTCTATTCACCATCAATAAGTGGATTGAGCGCAGCTTTTTCCCCTATGCCGTGGTGTTGCAAACGACGCCACTGGTGGCGATCGCCCCGCTAATTATTATTTGGCTAAAGGAAAATACCTTTGGGGCGCTGGTGTTGTGTGCTTGGATTGCTGCCTTCTTCCCAATTTTGTCCAACACTACGCTGGGGCTAAATAGCGTCGATCGCAACCTCACCAATCTGTTTACGCTCTACAACGCTTCCCCGTGGCAGCGACTGATTTATTTGCGTCTCCCCAGCGCCTTGCCCTACTTCCTCGGCGGGCTAAGAATCAGCGGCGGTTTGGCATTAATTGGTGCGGTGGTTGCTGAGTTTGTGGCGGGTACCGGTGGTTCGAAATCGGGGATTGCCTACCAAATCCTCATCGCCAGCTACAACCTACAAATCCCAAGGATGTTCGCCGCCCTATTGCTGGTAACCGGCTTAGGCATTGCCATCTTCGCCGTTTTGTCCCTTATTTCCGATGCGCTGCTGAAGGAGTGGCATGAAAGTGCAATGAATCCTAACCAATAAACGGTGTGAGTGTCAGCAGCGCATCATAAAGTGTCCGCGAACCATTAGAGATCACCGTTGGGGTTGAGGACTTTAGCCGTTAACGGCAGTCGCTGTGGCAGGTCATCGGGACTGAGTTCGCGATCGCCATACTCAAACCCCGCCTCCATCATAAAAAAGGTCAGCTTTCGCTCATCACCCGACAGCTCGCGACAGGCAGCCGCAAACTGCTCATCGCCAATTTTGAACGCAATATCCTTCAGCAGCGTCCCGAAACCATAGGCACCGCCACCATTGGTTTGATCCGCCAGCTTTATCAGCTGCACCAAAGCATCGCGATCGCCCGCTAAACTACGATTTACCAGCGCCCCATAGTCAACTGGAATCAGCAAATCATCCAGCTGATTTTGAGTATCCTCCCAAACAGGAATCTGTGGCTGCGTCTTTTCCGTGGCGCCACAGGCAGCCATCCCCAGACACAAAGCAGCCAGCCCAGGGATTAAGCGCCCGCGAGATAATGCGCCGAATCTAGCAAACCAACTAGCGAACCAACTGGCGATCGCCCGAATCCTCATCCAACGGCTCCAAATTAAACAACAGATGCAGCGTGCTCATAGCCTGCCGCCGCGCGTCCACATCCTGCTGCGCCCGCAACTGCACCATTGGGTCATGCAGAATTTTATTGACGATGCCGCGACTTAGGGCTTCGATCGTCTCCTGCTGCTTTTTGCCAAACTCCGACCCCAGCCGCGACAGCGCCTTTTCCAGCTCTTGCTCGCGAATCGTCTCCACCTTCTGGCGCAGGCAGTTAATCGTGGTTACCGTCTCCAGCGATCGCCACCAAATTTCAAAAGCATCAACCTCCTCCTCCAGCAGCGCCTCCGCCTCTAGCGCCATCCGTCGCCGGCTAGCGTGGTTTTGCGCCACCACCTCTTTCAAATCATCCACGTCAAACGCCTGCACCCCGTCAATCTCCTTGACGTCCGACGCCACGTTACGGGGCACCGAAATATCAAACAACATCATCGGCTGCCCCGGCTGCAACACCGGCTCCAGCCGCGCCCGATCCACAATTGGCTCCGTTGCCGACGTACTGGTGAACACCAAATCCGCCGTTGCCAAAGTGTTCATCATATTTTGCAGCGGATACAAGCTTAGGTCTGCCTCCTTAAACCGCGCCGCCAACTCCTCTGCCCGCGCCATGGACCGGTTCAAGATGGCAATCTTCTGAGCCCCCTTCGAAACCAGATGCTGCACCAGCAGGCGCGACATCTTGCCCGCCCCGACGATCGCAATCCGACAGCTCGACAAGTCTTCCACCTTCAGCAGCGCCAACTCCACCGCCGCGGAACTAATGGAAACTGCCCCAGTACCAATGCTGGTCTCGGTCCGAACCCGCTTACCCGCCGTAATAGCCTGCTTAAACAGGCGATTCAGCAGCCGCCCGACGCCCTTATGCTTTTGCCCCTGCTTGTGGGTCGTCTTCACCTGGGCCAAAATCTGTCCCTCACCCAACACCAAGCTATCCAAGCCCGCTGCCACGCGCATTAGGTGCATAATCGCATCCTGGCGCAGCAGAATGAACAAGTGCTGTCGCAGGGTATCGATGGACAGTCCACCCCGCTCCGCTAGAAACTCCGACACCTCGCGGATTCCCTGCTCCGAATTTGAGCTAACGAAGTAAATCTCCAGACGGTTGCAGGTGCTTAAAATCGCCACCTCTTCCACGTGGGAACAGTTGAGAATCTGGGCGATCGCCTCCTGCAAATCCGGCTCAGGAATGCTCAACCGCTCACGAACCTCAACCGCTGCCGTCTTATGGCTCAATCCGATAACAGTAATACTCATCGTTTATACAGAGATGTAAAAATTATTGGCGATTCCAAAATCGATAGCGAAACCAGAGACCAAACCGCTAGTCATCCGTCTCCCTAATCCGACCGCCAGATCAAGTCGCTAAAACAGCCAACTTAAAAATAATCCCTGTGTCTCACCCACCCAGGAGCGTTTCCACAGAAAACTTAGCAAAGCGGAAACATTAGGATAATTTCGGCAACACTACGAGGGCTGAATAAACCATTTCAGCGTTGCAATTGTCGCCAGCTAGCTGCCCTGTCTTTCTTCCAAAACAGCTTGCTTCAAAGCAGCTCGATCAAAAATAGCCCAACAAAAAAGTCTGTAGAAAGGCTAGCTCGGAAACCAGCATTTCATCAGACTCACCTTAAATATTTTAGAAATATCCAAGAAATAGTGGATACGACGCGCCGGAAGTTGCGTATTAGACATCCGGCCTAAAGCTGGATCGCCTCAGCCCCCAGCGCGATCGCAATCTACTTCAACTGTAGAGAATTAACCTTCTCCCAAATGTGGATGGTGTCCACAAAGCGAGCGGTCTGAGACTGGCTAGAGATAACCAGGCTCTGGGTGCGGGCACCGCCGTGGAAGTAACGAACGCCTTCCATCAAGGTTCCCGGCGTAATACCGCAGGCGGCAAACAGCACGGTCTCGCCGGACGCTAGCTCGTTAGCATCGTAGGTGCGATCAGGATCGGTAATACCCATCTCGTTTAGACGTGCCAGGTTACCTTCCTTGCTTTCGCCAATCAGGCCAGTCTTTACGATTTCAGGATCGTAAATTAGCTGTCCCTGGAAGTGACCACCCAAGCAGCGCATTGCCGCCGCCGAGATAACCCCTTCAGGAGCCGCGCCAATTCCCATCAGCGCATGGATATTGGTGCCGGAGAAGGCGCAGGAGATTGCCGCGGACACGTCACCATCGCTAATCAAGCGAACGCGAGCGCCAGCATCACGGATTTCCTGGATCAAGTCCTTGTGACGGGAGCGGTCCATGACCACAATGACCAGCTCCTCAATGGAGCGATTCAAGCACTCAGCCAAAATCTTCAGGTTCTCGGTTGCGGACTTGTTGATGTCAACTTTGCCCTTCGCCGCCGGGGGAGCCGCCAGCTTCTTCATGTAGAAGTCGGGGGCGTTGAATAGTCCGCCTTTCTCATCAATTGCCAACACCGCCATGGAGCCATTTTGGCCATAAGCCACCAAGTTGGTGCCTTCACAGGGGTCAACAGCAATATCAATCTCTAACAGCTCTTCCGGATTGCAAATATCCTTAGCGTTGGGCTGGGTGCAAATCCCAACTTCTTCGCCGATATACAGCATCGGCGCGTCATCACGCTCACCTTCGCCAATTACAATTCGACCGCGCATCTGGATTTTGTTCATCCGCTCGCGCATCGCTTCTACGGCCACTTGGTCTGCGGTGTCTTTTTCGCCTTTACCCATCCAACGGGCAGACGCGATCGCCGCTTGCTCGACCACCTCAATGATTTCTAAACCGAGGGTGCTTTCCACTAATTTTGGCCTCCAACTGCCTTGCCAACTAACTGCCCATTCAGACAGCGCGTGATATGCGCGTTTCAGTTTTAAAGTCTATCAAAGGGAAGGCCGTCCCCACTGAACCATAAGATTAAGCAAAGTAACGTTTTCGGATTTACCTGTCCACGCCCCTCGCCTGCCCAAACTAATCCATCAATTTTTTGCCAGCGAGTTGGCTAAAG
>JBCCTE010000165.1:0-6680 GCA_039198915.1 Cyanobacteria bacterium P01_D01_bin.73
CTGCCATGGGGTCATAGAGATCCTCCGGCGGCTGCCCCGACAACAAAAATAAACAAGTTGCCCCCAGGCTGTACAAATCACTGGCGGGATAGGCCTGCCCACTACGCAGCTGCTCCAGTGGCGCATAGCCTTCCGTTCCCACCTTGGTACCACCGCGATTAATTACCTCTCCGCTGATCACCTTAGCGACGCCAAAATCAATCAAGAATGGCTTCTTACCGTCGGACGGGCGCAGGATATTGTCCGGTTTAATATCCCGATGAATCACCTGGCGATCATGGACAAATTGCAACACCGGCAGCAAATCCAACAGTAGCTGCCGCACCTGCGCCTCATCCAACAGCCCTGACTGGCCCACTTCCTGCCCTAAGCTCAACCCCTCCACAAACTCCTGGACGAGATAAAGCTGCTGCTTGTCTGAGAAGTAGGCGTAGAGGGTTGGGATTTGGGGATGTTCCCCCAGTTCATGGAGACGATTGGCTTCCTCTTCAAACAGACTGACGCACTTTTCTAGCCCTGCCGTTGATTGGGCTTTGGTACCGTTTTGCTGCGGCGAAAATTGCTTAATAACGCACCGCTGACTGAGCCGATCCTCATCGATCGCCAAATAGGTCCGCCCAAAGCCGCCCTGGCCGATGGGCTTAATCACCCGATAGCGATCACGCAACCGTTCCACCAGCGGCACACCGCAGTGGGAGCAGAACCGATTCCCATCAGGATTAATGGGGCGTTGGCATTGGGGACTCAGGCAGCAGACCATTCCGCACCCTTTTGGTAAAGCGCTAGTTCCATGTTAAGCGACCTCTAGCGTTACATCGCCAGTGTGTTACGGAGCCGTTGAAGAGCCGGTATTACGTGGACTTTGGAGCCTGGGGCAACAAATGCCCAAGCAATGGCAAAGTGAACGCCATATTCCCATACTGCGGCCCGATCCTAGACAGCTTAATCATAATTTTTTCTACCCCTGCGGCTCCTCAATGGTCGGAGATGGTGCGAACTTTTCTGGGGCGGGCAGGTTAACTAAAGCTTCTTGTGCCGCGGCCTGTTCCGCTGCCTTCCGCGTTTGTCCAATGCCTGTCCCCAAGGGTGTTTCCCGAAACCAAACCTGGGCCTTAAAGCGCGCGATCGCCTCCACCGCTGCGGCGCGATCATTCACCACGTACTTCGGTAGCTCCTTGAAATGCTCCTGGGTCCACTCTTGCAGGGCGGCTTTGTGATTCTGTCGCGTGGGGTCGTTATAAATGGCGATCGCATCGTCCTGCCAGAAAGGTTCCAGCCAGGGTCGCACCCATTTCAGCGATCGGGTGGTTTGATAAATTGCGCCAATCAAAGACTCAACCGAGTCCGCAAGCTGAGCCTGAAGGAGCCGTTCGTTTTTCAAGCTGCCATTTTTCAGTAATTCCCCTTGAACGGCATCGCCTACCACTAAATAATTCTCTAGCTGATAGTGGCGGGCAATTTTACTGAGGTAGCGATCGCTCACCAAGACGTTACGAACAGAGGTCATATCGCCAACGGACCAGCCCGGATGCTGCACTAACAAATAATCCGACGCCGCCAAGCGCAAAACCGCATCGCCAAAAAACTCTAGTCGCTCGTAATTTCTAGAGGCTGAGCTACTGCGATGGACCAGCGCTTCGTCCAGCAGCAGCCAATCTGGATTAGGCAAATTTTCAATGCCCAGCACTGCCAACAACTGTCGCAGTTCCTTTTCCCGGCGGGGGTAAATTAGCGGGGGCTGGGGCGATCGCTCAGACTGAGCCATAACGAACAGTGGGGCGAACCTAGATTAAACAATCAAAGCGTCTGTATCCTACGCCTTAGCATCAACATCAATGGTGGTCGTAGCTTCGTCAGCATTGACGCTGGCGTTGGTGGCAGTGCCGACCTTGTTGCCTCGGCGCTCCTTCACGTAATCCATGCCCACCTGCGACAACTCGGCAATCAATAAGCCCACCAACGCCACATCGTCAATTTGCCCAACAATGGGAAAAAAGTCGGGTGAAATATCAAAGGGCATCACCAAGTAGGCGACGGTTCCGGCAACCAGCCACCAGCGCCACTTGGGGTGACGGATAGTGCGGCGATACCAGGCGTAGAGGGCGGCGGGGGAAAATTTCATGGCAGATTCTACTGTCTCTTCTGTGTCTTCGACTTTTTCTTTGTTGGTCCCATTCTAAAAATTGACGTAGTCAATCTCATCCCCAGGTAACCGACTGTAAATCGGCGGTCTCTACCCGGGTGATCGCCCGCTCAACACAGGTTTCACCGCCGCCAATCCAGATTCTGTCACCTTCCGATCTCCTAGATATTCGGTTTAAATATCTAGCTCGGTCATATTGAGCTGGGGACCGTAAGTTTCGATAAACTCTCGACGCGGTGCCACGCGATCGCCCATCAAAATCGTAAAGATCCGATCCGCCTCAGCAGCGTCGTCAATTTCCACCCGCTTCATGGTGCGACTTTCAGGATTCATTGTTGTATCCCACAGCTGCTTGGGCATCATCTCACCCAAACCCTTAAAGCGCTGAATATTGTAATTGGCATTGGCGGGGAAGCCGCTAAGCACTTCCTGTAGCTGTCGCTCGTTGTAGCAATAGGCATGGTTCCGCCCGCGTTCTACCTTATAAAGCGGCGGGCAGGCAATATACACAAACCCCTGCTCAATTAGCTCCCGCTGATAGCGATAGAAGAAGGTCAGCAACAGCGTCCGAATATGGGCACCGTCCACGTCCGCGTCGGTCATCACCACAATGCGGTGGTAGCGCAAGCCAGAGGAGTCAAACTCTTCGCCCTTAATACCCAAGCCCAGCGCCGAAATTAGCGACTGCACCTCGTTATTTTTGTAAATCTTGGCGTCGTCGGTTTTTTCAATATTTAGAATCTTGCCTCGCAGGGGAAGGATTGCTTGGAAACGGCGATCGCGCCCTTGCTTTGCGCTACCACCCGCACTGTCTCCCTCCACCAGGAAAATTTCCGACTCACCGGGATCCTTAGAGCTGCAATCAGCCAACTTACCGGGCAGCGGCGACGACTCCAGCACCGACTTACGGCGCACCAGCTCCCGTGCCCGCCGCGCTGCCTCCGCCGCATTAAACGCCTGAATCGCCTTCTCTAGAATAGAATCCGCAACTCCGGGGCGAAATTCCAAATACTCGGAAAACACCTCACCCACCAGGGAATCCACAATCCCCCGCACCTCGGTATTGCCCAGCTTTGTCTTCGTCTGCCCCTCAAACTCCGGCTCCGGCACCTTAACGGAAATAATCGCCGTCAATCCCTCGCGAATATTCTCACCACCCAAGTTGGAATCGCTATCCTTTAGCTTGTTGCGCTTACGGGCGATGGAATTCATGGTGCGGGTCAACACCGTTTTCAACCCCTCCAAGTGCGTTCCCCCGTCTACGGTGCGAATATTGTTGGCAAATCCGAACAGGCTATCGGAGTAGGCATCAATACACCACTGCAACGCCACCTCCACCTGAACGCCATCTTTTTCGCCCTTCACGTCAATAATTTCTTCGTGCAACGGCTGCCGCTCGCGGTTTACATAGGCAACGTACTCACGAATGCCGCCCTCGTAGCAGTAGGTTTCGATGCGAGGCTCGCCGCCCTTGGTTTTATCGAGGCGAAAATCGCTGAAGGTAATCTTTACGCCAGCGTTAAGGTATGCCAGCTCCCGGAGGCGGCTAGAGACAGTGCTGTAGTCAAAATCTGTGGTTTCCGTAAAAATCTCGGCATCAGGCTGAAACTTTACCTGGGTGCCGGTTCCCGAACTTTGGGCTGGCGTAGCGTTTAGCCCTCCGATAGGCACCCCTCGCTCGTAACGCTGAACGTGGACCTTTTTATCTCGCCGTACTTCTACTTCCACCCATTCGGACAGGGCGTTAACGACGGAAACGCCAACCCCATGCAAGCCACCAGAGACTTTGTAACCGCCGCCGCCAAATTTTCCGCCGGCGTGCAGCACTGTCATCACCGTTTCCAGGGCCGACTTGCCGGTGCGGGGGTGAATACCGACGGGAATCCCGCGACCGTTGTCGGTGACCTCCACGGATCCGTTGGCGTTGAGGTTGACTTCAATATGAGTGCAATATCCGGCGAGGGCTTCATCAATGGAGTTGTCCACCACTTCATAGATTAGGTGGTGCAATCCCCTCGGTCCTGTAGAACCGATGTACATCCCCGGGCGCTTCCGGACGGGCTCCAAACCCTCCAATACTTGGATCTGGTCAGCGCCGTAATTGCTGCTCATGTAGGATTCTCCGATTTGGCGGCTAGGAAGCCCCGAAAAGCTTCTGAGAGATGAAAATCACTTCAATTTTAACATGTCCGGGTCAGGCGCGTTTCTGGAAGGGGCTCAGAGGGCGTTCAATATTGAGGTGGATCCGGCGGGTTTTGCCTGCTGCCGTAGATGGTGTTTTTTTGTTGCTGTTGCGACGCTTTTAAATGGAGTGATCGCCACCTCCCTGCGCCGGGCAAATCTAAGCCTTTCTCGGGCAGATTTCTTCCCGTCTGCGCCCTACCAAAGTCGCTGAATTTCCTTTTCTCGATAGCCCAGTCGTTCCGCGATGGTGGTGACGATAAACCGGTGGAAAGCGGAGGCTAATTCGGGGGCTTCTGTTTCCATGCGCTCGAAGGCTTGACCGGATAGATAGAATAGATGGCTGGGGCGATCGCCAATGATTGACGCGGACCGGGGGGCGTTTTGATAAAGACCCAGCTCGCCGAGGACCGTACCGGGGGTGAATTTTCGCAGGCGTTTGGGGGTGCCATACTTCGGCTCTAGCCAGACGCTGACCCGACCGGATACGAGGAAATACAAGCCGTCGGGGCGATCGCCCTGGTGAAATAGATGTTCGCCTTGGTGGATGGCGATGGTTTTGAAGTAGGGCAAAATCTGCTCAATTTGAGCCTCGCTGCCGAGAATTCTCAGGAAGATGCTGGTGCCCAACATGCCGCTGGTGTAGTTGTGGTCTTCGGCAATTTCCTCCGGTGCTTCCTTAAGGAGCCGATTTTCACAAATCTCTAAAGCGCGGTCCAGGTCAGGAACGGCTTGGCGATGGGGATTACTTTCCTTAAGAATGCCGCTTTGCCGAAGCTGAGCCTGATGGGAATCCTGCATATGGGAGAACAGGATATCAATGTCGTATTTCTTAGCGAGCTGGCAAAGTTTTAGGAAGCTGACGCTGGCGGAGGAATCTAGCCCCCGCACGCGATGAAAGTCGAGGATGGCTATTTTGAGGGGCGGCGCTTCGGGATCATCCAGTCGGCGGCGGAGACGATCCAGTAGTTGGTTGGCAGAACCGAAGAAGATAAATCCGTGGAGTTCCAGGATATAGACAGAACCGCCGCTTTCGCTCAGCCAGCGCAGTTGGGAGGGCGATCGCTCCACATTGGATCGTAAATCTTTGCCGGAAAACTCTCGTTTGGTGACGCCGATACGGCTGTATTTAATGGCGAAGAGCAGGATGGCGGCGATCGCCCCGAAGACAATTCCTGGCAGTACGCCGAGGAAGGCGATTACCGTCAAAATCAGCAGCACAATGCCGTAGTCGCTGAGGGGCATCTGCTGAGCCGCTTCCCAGGTCCACTCAAGCAGCAGTGTTAGCCCAAAGAACATAATCATGCCCCCCAGAACCGGCTTGGGGAACGCCGCCAGCAGCAACGAACCAAATTGCAGGCTAAGGGCGAAAAAGATGGCGGTGACGATGCCCGCAACGCGACCGCTACCTTTGAGCTTCGACGGCAGAATTGATAGGGACGGATCGGTGTAGCAGGGGAAGCCAGCGCCAAAGCTGGCAGCGAGGTTAGCGGCACCCACAGCTTTTAGTTCGCGGTCAATTTTAATGTCATCGCCAACCACTAGCTCAATGCCGCTGACCGTTAGCAGCAAATCCAGCAGGCTGAGAATCACGATGGTTCCCATGCCTTCAACGTTGTCGAACACGGCTCCCCATTGCAGCGATCGCAACTCTCCCCACGGAATTGGGCTCCATAGATTGCCACTGGGAATCGGCTCCAACAACCAGCCCGCCTCGTAGGCTTCTCCCATGGAAACGCCGCTAATTAAACGCACAATATGGAACAGCAGCAGGGCGATCGCCAAACTGCTGGGGATCACGCTCCAATGGTCCAATTTGCGCGATAGCCAGGTTAGACCAATGGCAAAGGCGGCACCGCTCAGCCAGCGAAACAGGACGCCCAGGCTGAAAAATTCCGGCAAGGTCCCCCACTCCACCGGCAGGTCCGCCATCACAGAAATTGCGCCCCGACACAGCAGCCAGCCGGTACCCGCCAAAAATCCGCCAATCACCGGATAGGGCACAAACCGCACCACTGCCCCCAGCTTTAGCCAGCCCAGCACAAAACACGAAATTCCCACCAGCGCCGTGGAAAAGGCAATCATCGCAATGACATGCACCAGCATTAGCTCTGGTGGCGTCGCGGGATCTAAAGACGCCACCAGAGTGGATTCTAAAATTGCAAGAACGGCGGCGGGGGTTTCCTGGGGGACAGCGATCGCATGGCCTGAGCTGAAAATTGCCACCACGGCACTCACCACCATGCCCCCAAACAACGCTAGACCAATGCCTACGGGGGCATAGGGACCTAACGAGCCTGAGAAAATCAAGATGGCGAAGGAAAGGGAAAGACTGATGCCGATGATGCCGGCGATC
>JBCCTE010000166.1:0-6661 GCA_039198915.1 Cyanobacteria bacterium P01_D01_bin.73
GCTGATTGACTGCGCTGCTGCCCGAAGTCCGCCCAAAAGCGAATATTTATTATTCGAGGAGTAGCCGGACATCAACAGTCCTACCGGCGCAACGCTCGATAGGGCAATCCAGAGAAACACGCCCAAGCCCAGGTCCGTGATGTTGAGGTTTTGTCCGAAAGGAATGATCAGGTAGGAAAGAAAGACTGGAATAACCACCAGGGCAGGGCCGATACTGAAGAGCCAGGGGTCCGCCTGAGCAGGAATAATATCTTCCTTAAATAACAGCTTCAATCCGTCGGCCACCGGCTGTAATGTCCCTAGGGGACCGGCGTATTCAGGACCTACCCGTTGTTGAGCAGCGGCGGAAATTTTCCGCTCCAGCCACACTACAACCAACACGCCAACGGTGGCGGAAATGAGCATTAGCAACAGAGGCAGGGGAATCCAAACCACTTTAGCGAGCTGAGGTGGCAGACCTATGCTAGTCAGCAGTTGAATAAAGCTGCCCTGTAAGTCGATTCCTGGTGTCATGTAACGGGTTTTGTCTTGGGGTTAGCGTCCTGATTTTGACTTTGCCTGATTTTGAACTGTGCATGCATCTGAGCCGTGCTCAGGGGCTGCGTTCAGCGTTGGTGGACAAAGGTTAAGAAACGTCTTTTAAAGTTTGAACTGGCCAACATAGACAACGATAGTGCCCGCAGAATCAGCATTGCTGTTCACTGGGAGCTATTTCAGTCAGAATTGGGCCGTCGTCTATTATATCTTTGACGCGGGCACTGAAGAAACAACTGGCTTCTTCGTCCCTCGAAGGGTGCCTTAGGATTCACCATTCACCGGTTCAATTGCCCAGGTCAAAGCCGTTTTCCCTATCGCCTCCCCGAGGCTGCGATAAGCACTAATACCTAAACATTACCTTATTCCCATCCTCCACTGAGTTGTTTTTTTATGAGTGTTTTCTATGAGTAAGTCTCGTCAGCGTCGAAATCGTAAACAGCGACCGGGGTTGCCATCGGGGGTTGGGTTTTCCCCGTCCTCGGGGGAGCCTCTTGCGCCTCAAGGGTTTCAGAAGCCGGTGGATGAGATTCCTGCTAGTGAGAGCGATCGCCTGCTAGATCAGCTACGAAAGAAGCAGGGTTCCTGGGTGGAATGGGGGCAAGGCTGTTTGCAGCTTCAGCAGTCGGGGTTAACGCCGGTTGATATTTTTGAGGCGACGGGGTTTGAGGCGACCCATCAAAATTTAGTGATTGTGGCAGCGCAGGTATTTCAAAGCCTGGTCCGGGGTGGTGCCGATGACGATATCGTGGCCTTTTTTGAGGGGCGCGGCAGCGATGTGCTCTATGAGTTTCGCATTCTGACGGAGGGCGATCGCGTGGCGGCGGCGACGTTAGCGATGCAGCGGGGGTTAGATTGCGATGAGTCGCGGGAAGTGGCGCGGGCTCTGAAAGAATTTCGCTATCTGCGGGATTTGCCGGAGGGATTTGAGGACGATCCTGGCGATGCAGCGGCCTATAACTGTTGGCGATTGGCGCGGCAGAAGTCGGATTTGCAGGAGCGATCGCGCTTGATTGCCCAGGCGCTGCGGTTTGTGTCGTCCAGTACGGCGCGGCGCAGAATCGAGGCGCTGTTGACAGACTTTACGGTGGTGCGAAATCAGCCTGCTCCGCGATTGCCCAACTTCCGGCTGGAGTCGGCGCTGGAGGTGCCCCGCATTTTGCCGGTAGCAGGACAGTTGCCTATGGAGTCGTCGGCGCTGACGGCGGTGCCCTTTCTAGACACCGAAGGAGAGTTTGACATTGTCCATTTTTCGGGAATGGGCGCTTGGGTGGCATTGCCCAACTGGCAGGTATTGATGAATTCGGGCGACCCGGTGACGGTGCTGTGCGATAGTGAGCTATTGCCCAACGTGGATGAGAACACTCCTAAGGAAGAGGTGCTGGTGGCGATCGACCGGGAGGCTCAGGATTGGGATCGGGATAGCTATTTCGCCGTTGATGATGGTGGCGAATTGCGGCTGGCTTGGTTCGAGACGCCGCCGGAGTTGCAAATCCTTGGCAAGGTGATTTTAGTACTGCGCCCGAAGCGAGTCTTCGATGAAGAGGTCGTCAAGGAACTATGGCAGGTGGAAGAGTAGGTTAACTGCCTACTTTGCTTAGGCTGACTTCAATGCCATCGACAATGCCATCAGCGTCAAAGCTATCAACACTAAAAAGCACCCCGCAGCTTGAGAGAGACAGTTGTCATCATTCTCAAATCGCGGGGTGCTTTTTCCGTGGCACTGCGTTAGTGGTTATCCACTCGGGATTCCTTGATTGCTTTAGCTTTGCTTACGCTTCTTGCCAATGAGTCCCAGGGCAGCAACGGAGCCCAGTCCCAAAAGGCCTGTGGGCTCAGGGACGGATTCAGGAACGGGTACTTCCTTCAAGTTGACGTTGAAGTCGCCACGGAAGAAGTTGTTCGGCAAACTTTGCTCGTTGCCATTCACGATGAAGGTGCTGTTTGCCGTGTCCGCCTTGAACCAGGTGGATAGTCCAAGATCCTTGGTGTGGTCGTTGGCACCGTTGTCGCCAAATTGCACCGCTTTGGTGTTGTCTAGCTGAACCAGTTGGACGGAGGATCCGGCGTAGCGACCACCGTCTGCCGATAGCGTGGCGGAGCCAGCGGTGAAGTCGAAGAAACTCCAGTTCTCCTCTGCCCAAGCATATTTTTCTTCGCTGGTATCGCCGACGGCAAGGTGGGTTCCCTTCAAGCTGCTGGGGGTCTCCACAGCAGAGAAGTCGATATCAACATCCCAGTACTGGTCGTCCTTATGCCAGTTGACCATTCTGCCGCTTAGGTTTGCTGTGATGCTGCCGTCGTCCTGCTCGTAAATGTTGAACGTACCAGGCCCATCCCAGCTAAATGCGCGGGTCGTGACAGCGCCGTCAGCGTTATCAAAATTGTTCAGGCCGTTGATGACAGCGGCGAAGTTGTAGCGGGTGTTGTCGGTAACTTCGTAAGAGGAAACGAGGCTGTAGGCGCTGGCAGGGTTGGCTGCGGCGATTGAGCTTATGACCGTGATACTGGCGATCGCGCCGCTTAGGAGAGAGTAGGACTTCATGGCAACTGGTAGAGCTGTAGAACTGGCGATTTGTGTGACGCCTTTGCAGCGCCCTTTTCTACTCGCTATGGTAGGTGCCGCGATATACCCAATACAACAGGTGATTTTCAGTCTTCACCCAAGCCTTACAACTTCACCCAAACCTTATAAATCTCCATGAATTATGAAATTTAGGTGACGTCGCAGGGCAGCTCTACTGTTCAATAGCTTCAAATCAATGGCTTCAAATCAATAGCTTCAAATATCAAATTTTCTCAAATTGAATCTAACTCCGTAGCTGCCCACGTTCGCATGCAAGGGATTAGCTGTAGGCTTTTTCGTAGTATTCGCGATAGGCAGGGGAAAGCAGTGGCTGCCACCAATCCTGATGGGTCAAATACCATTCCACTGTTTGCCGTAGTCCCTCTTCCACGGTGACCGACGGCTCCCAGCCCAGTTCGGTTTTGATTTTATTGGCGTCGATCGCATAGCGCTGGTCATGCCCAGGGCGATCCTTCACGAAGGAGATCAAAGACTCACAGGGGCTGGTGGGCAAAGAAACGCCGTATTTTGGCGCAAGTTCATCCATCAAGCCGCACAGGATTTTTACCAAGTCCAAGTTGCGTACTTCATTGTTGCCGCCCACGTTATAGGACTCGCCCGGTTGACCCTTGTGAATGACTGTGGCGATCGCCCCACAATGGTCAGTGACGTACAGCCAATCGCGGATGTTTTGTCCATCGCCGTAAACCGGCAACTCCTTGCCCAGCAGCATATTGATGCACATGAGCGGCACCAGCTTTTCGGGGAAGTGGTAGGGACCGTAGTTATTGGAACAGTTGGTCATCAGGGTGGGCATGCCGTAGGTGTGGAAGTAGGCACGCACCAGGTGATCGCTCCCGGCTTTGGAGGCGGAATAGGGGCTGTTGGGAGCGTAGGGGGTGGTTTCGCTAAAAGCGGGGTCGGTATCGCTGAGGCTGCCGTACACTTCGTCGGTGGATACGTGTAGAAAACGGTAAGTGTCGGGCTGATTAGCGCTTAGCCAGTGTTGCCGAAACGCCTCCAGCAGCGTGAAGGTTCCCACCATATTGGTTTGGATAAATGCGCCGGGTCCCAGGATGGAGCGATCTACGTGGGATTCAGCAGCGAAGTGGGCAACAGTGTCAATTTTTTCCGCGTTCAACAGCTCGTCGATTAGGGCGCGATCGCAGATATCCCCTTCAACAAATCGGAAGTTGTCGCTAGCGTCTAGCGGTGCCAACGTCGCACGATTGCCCGCGTAGGTTAGGGCATCCAACACCACAATGCGATCGCCGGGATGGTTTTCGTGCCAGTGGTAGACAAAGTTGGAGCCAATAAAGCCAGCGCCACCGGTGATCAAAATCCGGCGAGGAGAACGGGAATCAGCCATGGGAATCGTTAACGCCGATAGGACAGAACTATCAAACCACTAAATCGCAGATTCTACGTGGTGAGTCCTTTTAGCGGCACTGGAGAGTAATGGCGCTGGAGAAAACTACTGCTCTAAGAACTGAGCTGCACGCCCCTGCATCATTTTGAAAATGTTGTAGAAACCGTTAGCCCGCGACGGCGTTAGGCTCACATTTAGCTTGGTTTGCTTAATGAAATCCGGTTCTAAATCGGTAATCGCCTTGGGCTCTAAGCCGCTTAATCCCTGAATTAAAAGCGCCGCCAGCCCCTTGGTTAGCTGGGAATCCGAATCGCCGCGATAGTACACCGCCCCGTCCCGCAGTTCGGCATTGATAAAGACCTGGGAAACGCAACCTTGCACTTTGTTTGCCTCGATGCGATCGCCATCCTCAATTGCTGGCAGCGTCTTTGCCAGAAACAACAGCAGCTCATAGCCCTGTTTAGGATCCCGAACTCGCGCAAATTTTTGAACGAGACGGTCAAGGGATGCGGGCAAAGCAGCAGTAGACATGGGAGGCGAGACGTATTGGTTCAGCGGTTATCAGGATAGCAAGGCTAGGGGGAGATGGGGCGATTGTGCATAAAGACCACCCATCAAAAACCACCAACTAAAGCTAAAGCGACACTGAAGCCACATTAAGATTCACCTTCCTCCACCCAAGCTTTGAGGGCTGCTGAAGAAATCCGAATCAACGGGTGGGCAAAGACCGCCTTTAATGCCTCCTGCCCGCCCGCATCCAACGCCCGCTTCAGTTGCTTGCGTAGCTTAGGATTGTCATCAATTGCCCGGTGAACCGTGGTCTCAATTCGAGAAATGGACAACCGTTTATCAGCCATCGAATCTAACCACGGACGCACTTTGGTTTGAATCTGGGACACGTCTGCCGCAAGGGCTTGTTCAGAGGACTGCGGTTCTAACTCCAGCTCCATACCCCAATCCGTCTCATCTAAGTCCCCTTTTTTTTTTGCGATCGCGTATCAAACCACTGCTGCATTTGACCGCCTAAATCAATGCCGGTGGTATGGCGCAACTGCTCCACAAAGGTCGCCACCTGGGTTGCCGCATCGCCACCAGAACCGTCCACAACAGTGACCGACTGCACCGACACCTCCGGCACCGTTTCCACCAGAGTTTGTAGTAGCTGATCAATCTTTTGAAAGAGGAACACATCGCGGGCATAGGGACCCGCTGCCGCCCAGGATCGCGCCAGTTCCTGAATACCTTCAGCCCGCGCCCGCCCCTCTTCAATAATCTTGGACGCATCTGCCTTCGCCTTAGCAATTTCCAAGGCACAAGCCGCCTCTGCCGGGGCGATCACATCTGCCTGGAGCTGCTCTCGCACCTGAGCAATACGTGCTTTTTGCACCTCTAAATTCGCTTCAGCCTTTGCTACCTTTGCCGCAATATCCGACTCCGCCTCTGCTACCAAAGCCTGTCGTTTTGTTAGGGCATCTTTTAGGCGCTGATCGGCTTCTGCTTGGGCGATCGCGATTTGGGTCTCAATACGTTTTAGGGATGTCTTCTTATCATTTTCCGCCGCTTTAATCTTTGACTCAGCCTGGGTTTCCGCTTCTGCAATTCGCGCATCGCGCAATAGTTCTGCCTGCTGCTGACGCCCTAAAGAATCTAGATACTTTACGTCATCAGAAATATTCTGAATCTGCAAATTGTCGAGTACCAAACCCAATTTTTCCAAATCATCTTCCGCCTCTTCCAATAAGCTGCGGGCAAAGGCAATCTTATCCTCATTAACCTGCTGTGGCGTCAAACTTGCCAACACTCCGCGTAAGTTTCCCTCTAATGTTTCTCGTGCAATTTGTTCAATTTCATCGCGAGATTTACCTAACAATCTTTCGATCGCATTATGAATGGTTGGCTCCTCGCCAGCTACCTTAATATTGGCAACGCCTTCCACAGAAAGGGGAATACCACCCTTTGAGTAAGCATTGCTAACCTTTAGTTCAATAATCGTATTGGTTAGGTCCATACGAAATGCTTTTTCAAACAGAGGCACTCGCAGACTCTTCCCTCCTTTAACTAGGCGGTAACCAATTTCGCGATCGCCCTCAATCTCCTGTTTGGGACCAGCAAATATCAAAACCTCACTGGGCTCACAAATATAAAGTAAATTGCGAATAATTAGATTGACAGCGAAGACGCTTAATCCAGCC
>JBCCTE010000167.1:0-6654 GCA_039198915.1 Cyanobacteria bacterium P01_D01_bin.73
AGTTGCTTCGATGATTCTACTGGTCGCCGTATTAATTAGTATTTTCAGTATTTAAGGAAGACTCTTCTACGCAAATTCTCCACACAAAATAAGCGTGGCTGAGGCAAAGGCTAAACCGATGTCAGTCGGTAGCCAATGAGACAGAATTTAGAAATATCATTAGAGCTATTGCCAGAACCAATCCTTAGGAGCGGCGAACATTAAAGCAACACCATTCTTGACGTCGCCATAACGTCGCAATAATCCAATCGTGGTGTTCTAGTAAATCGGCGATCGGCTTTGCTTGCTCCAGCAAAATTCCACTTAAGATTCCCCAGGTTTGGGGTTTGGAGATCTTTTCCATCTCGGGGATCATTTCAACAATCACTTCCGCCAGAATATTGCAGAAGAATCCGTCGACGGGACCATTCAAGTCGTTGACTAGACTATCTAAACTTCCCTGGTAAATATTGAGCTTGTCTTCTGATATCGCGTTTAAATCGCGGTTAGCTTTTGCTGCTTTGACTGCCAGAGGATCGATATCAACGGCGTGGGCTTCTTGGGCTCCGAGCAGCATTGCTCCGATGGATAGGATTCCAGATCCGCAGCCAATGTCGGCGATTTTAGCATCGGTGGGAGTGCCGTCAAGGCGCATTTCTAGGGCTTCCAGGCATAGCTGGGTGGTGGGGTGACCGCCGGTACCGAAGGCAACGCCGGGGTCGAGTTTTAGTAGGGTGCGATCGCCCGCAGGGGGTTCAATCCAGGCGGGGCAAACCAGGAACATATCACCGATTTCCTGGGGTTCCCAATGGTCCTTCCAACTGCTGGACCAGTCTTCCTCGTCAATTAGCTTCCAGGTGACCTGTGGCTCCGTCAGGTCCATGGAGAGGGAATCTTGCCGCAGCCACAGGGCAAAGGCTGCCAGGTCCAGCAATTTCGCCTGTTCTTGGGGAAGGTAGGCTGCGATGATGGCGCTATTGCCTTTGAATTGATTCGAGGTTCCACGACAGCCCAGTTGTTCGGCCCGCCAAAACACCATTTCTTCCAGGTGCGGATGACAACTGATAACGATTTCCCACCAACTATTCACCGCAAGACCACCGATTCGTTAAGAACAACAGGTTACTTTTGCAACCTGCTCCAAGCTTGTTAGTCGGGCGATCGCCCAGTCCATTGTGCCATCCCTAATCGGCAAGCGCAGGAAAGTCTTCAAAGAATGTACATGAGCTGAAACACTGTCGTGCCGTAAAGCTGGCGGCGAAGGCAGGTCCATAAGGGCTATGACAAATTTTTTACCGGTAGCCAGAGGATAACGCTGGTGCCGGTGGATCGATCAGCGTCGGCGAAGGGGGCTAGGGTGGTGCAGGCGGTGTCGCCAATGGTTAGGGACAGGGAGTTTAGGGCGATCGCCGGGCTAAATAGTTCGATCGCGCCGCCAATAGCTTCGAGGGTGTCGCGAACGATGGCCAGCCCCAGACCAGTGCCGGGGATATCACTATCGGTTTTGTCGCCTCGAAAGCGTCGGCTAAAGAGCTGCTGCAAATCGTCGGCGGAAATGCCTAGACCGGAATCCTGGATGTGCACCACAACGTGGGGGTGAAGCTGGGGGCGCTGGGAGTTGGGCGATCGCTGGAGCAGCGCATCCTCAACGCCGCCGGGAACTGGATCCGTCAGTTCCGACCATTGGCGATGACATCGGGGAATGGCGATCGCCGTTTGGATGCGAACCTGTCCCCCGGCGGGCGTGTATTTCAAAGCATTGTCGATGACGTTGCCGATGGTTTCTTGCAGGATGGCGCGATCGCCCATGACGTCTGGCAATGGACCCGACTCACGATAGTCGAGGGTAACCTGGGCTTCGCGAGCCAGTAACTGCGCGGTTTCCACCAGATTTGCGAGCAGTTCGCCTAAAGAAAAGGGGCGATCGCTTTCATTCGTCGGCAACAGGGCAAGGGGTTGGGGAGCGTTCACCGGTTCACCATTTGCAGCGTCGTCAACAATTTCTGCATCGGGCCCGGCGGGCAATTCCGGCATCCTGGAGCGGGATACTCCTGCGCTGGACTGCACGTCAATGGGGTCGAGATCGATAATGTCGCTGAAGTTTTTCAACATGCCCTTCAAGCGATCGCTTTGCTGTAGAACCTGATTGGCAACCGTTATTGTCTTTTCATCGCCCTGGAATCGCTTCAGCAGTAGCTTGCCGAAGGTTCGAATGGCTGTAAGGGGACTTTTGAACTGATGTAGTAGGTCGTGGAGGCGATCGCGCTGCACCTCGTAAAACTGTTCCCGCTCCGCAAAGGACGATTCAAGCCACTGCTGTCGCCGCACCAAAATAAACCCTGCTTCCAGCGTCTTCACCACCTGGGCGACTTGTTTTTGCTCCCCCAGCGTCCACGGGCGATTCATACGTTCCAACACCAATAGCCCCAGCATATTTCCGTCAGAGGCCAGCGACCGCAGCAATTGATAATTGTTCGACTCCTGCTGATGCCCAGGGAACGCAACAATCGCGTTTTGAGGTTGATTGGATTCCTGCGGCTCCCTCAGTCTTCTTTCAAAGCTCTGGTCAGAAACAAAACTTTGGTCAGACAGATGCCAATTTGGTGTTTCCTTTGACGCTCCTAAGTGACTTTCTAGCTCTCGATCAACTAGCTCTCCATCGATTAACTTGTCGCGATCGCTATCGTTATCTCTATCAGGCTCAATTTGTTCGAAGGATCTAGGAGAGATGACCTGCGCTTGTGGTGATAGCGCAGGTAGCTCATCGTCCCAGACGTGTTCTGGATAAACCAAAATCGGCACCCAGCGGGGCGATCGCTCAGCCTGGTCGGATTCCGCCCAGTACATTCCCCCAGCCGTCACACCCAAACTTTGAATCAGAAGATTCATTTGAGCCTGACAAAGCTGATGTAGGACGGGGTTGACGATCATAAAGCTGGGGCATGGCAGGCAACTGCAAAAAAGCAAAATGCCTTGAAATGTAATTGGATTTTTTCGCGAGGTTTATGTCTAGAGAACCTATGCCCAGAAGGCTGTTGCGTCATACCCTAAGTCTGCCAATAAATGGTGAAGCAGAGGGAGACTTAGACCAATTACGTTAGTGTGGCATCCTTCCAATTTTTCTACAAACATGCCGCCCTTGCCCTCCAAGGCAAAACAGCCGGCGCACTGCAAAGGTTCACCCGTCGCTACGTAGGCAGAAATTTGATCATCGCTGGGCTCACCAAAGTGGACGCGTGTTAACTGCGATCGCTGAGTAAACTGTTCCCGGTAGTTATCATCTTCAACTCCCAGCGCCTCCGAAGACAGATTTACATCAAATAAAACGTGTCCGGTGTACAGGCTGCCTACCTGTCCACGCATTTCCTTCCAGCGGGCGATCGCATCTTCAGGATCTTGAGGTTTGCCGTACACTTCCCCATTAACCAGCAGCACCGAGTCGCATCCCATAACCACGGTTGCTCCAGGCATTTCATTGCCCAGGAGCGATCGCCGCAAATTCACCTCCCGCCGCAGCCGTTCAGCCACCGTCGCCGCCTTGTGCTTGGCTAGAACCTGCACCAGCTCCCCCGGATCGAACACCGTAATCTGGGATTCATCGAAATTGCTAGGGCAAACCGCTGCATCAATCCCCACCATCGCCAGCAGTCGCCGCCGAGCAGGAGACGCCGACGCCAAGACAAAGTTTGGCTTTTTGGCGGTGCCGCGTTCAGATGATGAGCTGGAAGAAGACATTAACAGTTAGCCGAAACGATCAGCCGATAATCCGCTTAAAGCGCGTCATCAATCATTCTTGAGAGCCCTAATAACTGGGCTCATCGTAAAATCTATCCCACCTTGAAGGAGGTAACCATCACATCAAAAATGGATTGAACTTCTTCCCAGCGGGACTCCAGCGTTGAAATATTGAGGGTGTAAAGCTGCCCCCGCGCGACTGCAACACTTGCCACGTCGTGACGCACTTGGTTAGGAAGCTGAACTAGATACTCAAAGATATAGTAGGTTTTGCCGTCCACTTCCCGCTGAGCCGTATTGATAAGCTCAGCCGTACGACCAGAATCTGGAGGGGCGATCGCACTCTTCGACAAACGATATCCCACCTCCGTCGGCGTCCCCAAGTCCTGCAACGACTGTCCATCAGGCACAGGATTAATCACCAAACTGACGTTCTCCGTCTCATTGATGAGATCGCGGAAAACAACAACCGGACCACTCTTAACCTGCACCTGCACCCATCCCACCGGATACAGAAACTGGAATCCCCGCGACGTATCCGAATAGGCCTGGAGCCCCCCCGTCGCTGAGGCGCAACTTTGTAGTACCAGCGTTGCAATCAAAGTCAACGTAATGGCAAAACGCTTCCAAACTTTTCCGTGGGTCATAACCTGGTGGCGATACCTAAATGGCAATCATCTAATGAAATGTTCTAGCGCAACGGTCTCCTAAAGGAGATGCGGCAGGAAAGTTGAATCCGCTATTCCTTTGCGATCCGTAGTTTACCAGTGCTCTGAAACGGATGTCTGCTAAATCTTGCACTCACCCCACTCCTCGAAGAATACGCTTCAGCATCAGACAACCACTCTACGAACGAGGAAGCTGTGATAACCCAAGTAGAAAAGTCGCAGCCAACATAGAAGCGAGGGCAAATCAAAACCTCAATCCCACCACGAATTTTAGCCTCCAGCAACCTTTACTTAACAGGGCGTGTGATTTTTACTGCGTAAAGCTTCTAGGGCTTAATTGATAGCACGCCCCATAGCGACAGACTTAGCAATTTTAATCCCTCTACCTTCACCAGAAGTTGCAAAAAGATGATTCGACAGAGCCCCCTTAACTGGACATTAACTTTCCGACGCTATCTGAACTTGAGGACTTCGTTAATTGCGTATTAAATTCGACCATTGTGTTACCTGATCTCACAAAATCGCTACTAGACAAAGTGTCTTTATCTAGTAGCACGCGAACAAAATATTGCAGCGTTGTCGCCGACAAATCTGAAGAAATTGTTAATGACCTTCGACGGGTTCATCCAAAGGAGCTCTCAAGAAAACCACCCAAATGCTTCAAAAACTTATCCTTTGCAGAATAGGTGCGCTGTATTTTACAAATGTACGGGTTTAGAGGGATATTTCGAAGATGGTAACGGTGACATGCAATTGCTATGACCCTCAACGTGTAAGGGGTAACGGTTAGTTTGTGACCGGGATCACCTAAATTCTCTGATCCCAATCAGTTGGAGGAAAAAAGCCATAGTTGATGATAATGGCAAGGGCGCATTTGCCATGGCTTCTGTTGAGTCTAGCTGGGGCGAAACGGTACATAGGTGCAGTGACTGGCTTAGTGCAGAAGTCTCTCAAACGATAAAGATTGGTTTTTAATACTATTCATGCTTGCAGTTCACTTGAGCGATTAAAAAATAGAAACAAGAAATCAAAGCAAAAGCTCTTTTGATTTCTTGTTTCTAGCTATCTGTTAAAAATTGTCTGTTGTATTACTTCGCCAGCCATTAAACCCGCCTTAAGCTCAAGTGGGCCCAGGAGCCTGGGTGAAGTACACTGACATGTCCTGGGGCATTTTTATCTCGCCTGTTTTTACAAGCCTTTTATAGGGTCTGGAGTTTTAATAATGACTGGTTCTTGTAATAGCCTCTTGTACGTTGCCCAGCTGATGATTAAGTTGACTCAGCAGTCAGGCACTGGCGTTCTGACATTGAGTACGGAGCAGAAGTCTTGGCAGTTTTTCTTTGCCGAAGGCGTTTTGAACTATGCCGTTGATGAGCTTCATCGTGTGCGGCGTTGGCAACGACTTGCTACTCAGTACAACTTGAATGTGGGCGTGCTAACTAATGCCCCCATTTGCTACTCGCCCTGGGAGTATGTGCTGCTTTGCCGAGGAATTCGAGATGGGCAAATCCGTATCGATCAGGCTGAGCAGGCGATCGCCCAGGTCGTTCAGGAAATATTATTTACAGCGGCAAGTGAGCCGAAATTGACGGCGCGATGGGACAGCGCCAAGGAAGCGCGGTTGTCCTTGAGTAGCACCGTCACTCAAGTGGGGTTGAATTTGGATGGGACGCAGAAAGTTCTGAAGACGGCGAGGGATTTATTGCGGTCTTGGGATGAGATTGGGTTGCCTTTTACCCATGCCAATTGCGGTATCAATTTGAGTGTTGCTCCTGGGGCGGCTTCGCCTAAGGAGTCAACGCTATTGAGCTTGAGTGCCCTTCTTGACGGCACACGTACCTTCTGGGACGTTGCCCAGAAGCTAAATCAGTCGCCTTTGGCGGCAGCGCGAATGCTTAAGCATTTTGTGAGTCGCAAAGTTTTGTCGTTCAAGCCCTTACGGGATCTCCCCCAGCTACCAGAACTCAAGATTATGCAGGCTGCGTCGCCAGGGGGGAGTTCTGGCGGTACAAATAACAGGTCTAGGACAGGGATGACTATCGCCTGCATTGACGATAGTCCTAGTGTTTTGAATCAAATGGATCGCATTTTGGCAGGGATGGGTTGTCGTTCAGTTGGAATTCGTGAGCCGATTCAGGCGTTGCCAACATTGCTTAATGCACAGCCGGACTTGATCTTTTTGGACCTAATTATGCCGGTGGTGACCGGATATGAACTGTGTGCTCAAATTCGGCGAGCTTCTGCCTTAAAGGATGTGCTGGTGGTGGTTTTG
>JBCCTE010000168.1:0-6649 GCA_039198915.1 Cyanobacteria bacterium P01_D01_bin.73
CCGTAGGCTTGCTCGATATACGTATGGTAGGGATTAGCTGGATCAGACCGATGGAAGCGATCGCTGCCCGACAGCGACAGGGTGCTACCGGGAATTAAGGTGTAATTTCCCTGTTTCAGCAGGAAGTGTCGCAGTCGCTGGCGAGGAATCACCAAATCACACAGCAGGCGATCGTAGCTACAGCGAGGAGCTGTGGTGTATTCAACGTTCCGACTATCAGGCTCCCGAACAAACCCCTCCAGCTCCGCCGCAATTCGATCCGATAGCCCCACAATTTGACCCGCCGGAGTGCCGGTGTAAAGTTCAACTTCAAATCCTTTGGACAGGAGCATATCTGGATCTCTGGATGATGGTAAACGGTTTGGCTGAAGGCAGCGTACTGTCCCTGATGGTGACAACTATTTATTACTAGCGATTGGTTGGCGGTTTACTGCCAACCAATCGCTAATGGCGTATTGCCAGAGGCTTACTACCAGCGACTGCTTACTACCAGAGGCTGTCATTAGATGACGTTCAAGCTCGATAGCCACAGGAATTCAAGCCTTTAAGGTTTTATTTCAAAGGGCGTGTATTCCTTATTACGTAGGGGCTTGAAGTCTAGGTGATGACATGCCCTAGAGGAACTTACTTAGTTGAAGAACGAAAAGCAGCAGAAAACGTGTCACTTTTAGTGGATGTGGCGATGGTATGGATGCGATCGCCATTCCTCATCCATTGTAAAAGGCAAATAAAATTTCCTTGCTGGTCAACTGATATTCAGAGCAGTGTCGTTTCTAAAACCCATCAAATCCAGAATCCATCAAGCAACCCCACTCATTTGGATCCCTCAGGTGGTCACTACTAATGCACTCAGGTGGCCACTACTAATTGAGTGGTGGAAACAACCTCAGGAAATCGTGCTCCGCTCATCTGAGAAGGATTCAGGTCCGTTTAAAGGCTTTGGGCTACAGCTTGGACCTCTTGCTTAGCTGTTTCCGATGCTTTTCCCTCCTCCTCTATTTCCTCCTCTTCTCCCTCTCCCGTCTCCTTAGACTTCTCTTGCTGAATTGGGATCGAAATATCAAAGCGCGTCCCTTCGCCCGAAACCGATTGGCAATCCAGCTCCCCTTTATGCTTCTCGATAATAATTTGGTAGCTGATGGACATCCCTAAGCCGGTCCCCTTACCCACTGGCTTGGTGGTGAAGAAAGGGTCAAAAATACGTTGTCTAACAGACTCTGGAATGCCTGGACCATTGTCTTCAATCACGACCTTAACTCGGTTCTTATCCGGCAGCGACTCGGAGGAGATGGAAATCATCGCCCCTTCAGAGCCCTCATAGGCTTCATCGAGGGCATCAATCGCATTCGCCAGGATATTCATAAACACCTGGTTAAGCTGTCCGGGGAAGCAATCAACCTGGGGCAGATCCTCGTATTCCTTGATCACTTTGATTTCCCCGCGATTCGGGCCAGCCTTCAAGCGGTGTTGAAGAATCAGCAGAGTGCTATCAATTCCTTCATGAATATCAGCGGTTTTGAACTCGGCTTCATCCAAGCGCGAGAAGTTGCGTAGTGAATAGACAATCCCTTTAATGCGGTCTGTGCCCATTTTCATGGACTTAATAATGTTGGGCGAATCTTCGATTAGGAACTCAAACTCGTCCTCATCCATCAGCTCACCGATGACGGGAGAGTCGGGATAGGCTTCCTGGTACGCCTCAACAATTTCAATCAAGCTATCCAAGTACTCTTCCATATAGCGCAGGTTGCCATGGATGTAGTTCATTGGATTGTTGATTTCGTGGGCAATGCCAGCAACAAGCTGACCCAAGCCGGACATTTTCTCCGTCTGAATAAGCTGACTTTGGGTGCTTTGCAGCTTTTGTAGGGTTTTTTCTAGGGATTTCGCCTGCCGTTTGGATTTTTCCTTGGCGACCTTGATGTCCTCAATTAATTTGGCGTTGTTCCAGGCGATCGCGATTTGATTCGTCAGCGTCTTGAACGTTTCCTGTTCCGCCTCCGTAAAGCGAGATCGAAGATTATCCTGTAATTCCAAAACCCCCAGGAGCTGATTACTGGAAACCATCGGAATTGCGATCGCTGCAAACTCGCCCTGAAAAACCTGTGGCTCCATGGTCCGCGCCCCTTCCGTGACCCAGGACGGCACCCGCTCCCTCGAGCCCTCCGCGTTGGAAGATGCCACCGCCGCCTGGGCAAAGGTCAGCCGCTGATCCGCCTTATCCCAAAGATAGACATAGGCTGCCTGAAGCTTGAATTGCTCCAATACCAGCTGCACTGCACTCTGTAGCAGATGATCCCGCTCAAAAATTGCCTCCGCCAACTCGCCGATCGCCATCGTCGTCGACTGGCTCATCTCCAACTCTGCAGACCGATTCTCCAGGCTGTGAAGCAGCTCCCCAATGCGCTCCGCCATCTCGTTAAAGCTGGTGGATAAATTACCCAGCTCGTCCTGACGATTCACCGGACTACGGGCATCCAAATCGCCCTCCGCCAAACGTCTCACCGCCCCCATTAGCTTAGAAATCGGCTCCGTCAAAGTGTAGCCCAGGGCGATCGCTGCCAAACTCACCACAGCGGCACACACCAGCCAAAAGATGATGATTCCCCGCAACTGCGCTTCAATCGGTGCCACAAATGCACTTCGAGGCTGAGCCACAATCAACGACCACCGCTGACCTCTGTTCAGCATATTTTGCTTCAAAGGCACCAGCACCGCCTGGTGTAGCTCGCCTTTATAATCAAACCTAAAAAAGCGTGACTCGTCTCGCACCTCCAATTCCCGAACCAGGCTCGGAATAAGCTCTTCCTCTTCGCTAGAAAAGTCAGGCAATAGTCGCCTTTGCGCCTGAAGCTTCTCAACTTCGCCACTGGGAAGCTCCGAGATGGGCTGCATAATCAGCTCAGAATCATCGTTCTGAGCCAGCCGCAAATCGTCCTGATCCAGCAAAATCGCTAAGTTACTCGGGTGTGATCGGCTGACAATATCTTGCAGCGTGGACGCATAGTAGCGAATCAGCAGAACTCCAATAACCTTGTCGCTCTTGTCACGAATTGGGCTGCTGAAGAAAATAATGGGCGATGACGCCTCTTGGGAATAGACAACATCCGAAACAAAGGGGAACCCCGTTTCCATCGCCTGTTGGAAAAAAGGCTCGCTTTGGTAAGAATCCCCCACCTTCTCAAAGTGGGTATCAATCACACCCGTTCCCTCAGCATTAACCAAGGCATAGGACGCAATGTTCAAAACATCCCGCCGCACCAGGGTTTTAAAAATGGTTTCAACGTCTTTTGTATTACGCGCTTTCTGATCTGGTTCAGTTTCGTTTAAATAGCGCGCCAAACTAGGTAGCTGAGCTTGAGTCCGCACCATATTTAAATTGCGGATAACAAACTGGTCTAAAAAATTTGCCGTTTGTTCAGTGTTGTGGAGTAGATTTTGCTCATCCCGCTCAATAAGAACTTCGCTATTTTGCTGACGATTCCATAGCGTTAGCAAGGTTAATGGCACAAGCGAAACAGCCAAAAAAGAGGCAATTAGCTTAACCCTTAAGGTGGCTTTGAACAGCTGCTTCATTACGGAGTGTCCTCTTGCAATGACTTTAAGAGGCTCGAATTAATTAACGTTTCTAGATTCGGCGGCGTGTTAATCGTACCGTTGATAGCGAAGAATTCAGTATACAACTGCGTCGTAAAGTGCAAGGAATCCGTTGTTTTTCCCGGACTCATAATCTCCAAGTTGCGTTCTAAACTGGGCAGCTCAATCCCTTCAAAGGAAACTTCTTGATCGAACAAATACTCCTGGTCAATTCCCAAAGAATTGGAAATCATGCTGCGCACTTCATCAGGATTTTCTAACCAGTACTCTCGGGACTTGAGCCATCCTTTTAACAGTGCTTTGACATCTTCCGGCCGCTCTTGAATAACAGACCGGCGCATTACCAATACTTCAGTAATCAGTCCCGGTGTTTCACGACTGTCGAACAGAACGTGGTAACCGTAGTTAATCGCTTGGATCGTGTAAGGGTGCCAGGTTTGCCCAGCATCAATTACGCCTTTGTTGAGTTTGTCTACTAGGTCCTCTGCCTTAACGTTGACGATCTTCACCGAGTCCAAAGGAATGTTATGCCGCTTCAGCATTTCCTGGACCAGTAGTTCGCCAAAGTCTCCCAGGCGTGTCCCCAGAACCTTCCCCTTTAAATCTTCTACATTCTGGACATTGTGTCTCGCCAGGATGGCATCGCGTCCCTGGGAAGTATTGATGACAAGGATGATCTGTACATCAGGCGTCGTTGTTAGGATGTTTAGGACGCTGCCTAATGCAACGACGATTCCGTCATATTTTCCGTTACGGAACTCGTTGATTTGGTTGATGTAGTCTTTGTTGAAATTCGCATCAACAGCAACGCCTTCCTCCCTGAAAAAGCCCTTTTCTTTGCCGAGGATTAGGGGATAGTGTCCAGGGGTCGAACTGTAGGTGATGCTGATGGGATCTTGGTTGAAGTTGCCCGGCAAGAGGCCGCCTTCACAGCCTGCGAGTGTTGCACAACTTAAGGGGACTAGGCACAACCAACGGAGGAGTTTCTTCATGTCTAGCGACACAAGATTTGTATCGAAAGGTGGGTCGGTGGTAGTGGAACGCTAAGCGTTATGTGATCGGCTTCTGTCTTAAATCCATGATGGCGACAGGGAATTTGAGTATACGGGGAATTCCTGACGCGGGCGGCTCAACTTTCCTGACCTTTAAAGGCTTAGAGATGCTGCCAATGCCCGGCAGCTACGAACTCTGTGGATAATTGCGGCGATGCTTAATTGCCAATCTCTCTCAATAGGGAACCTTAAGTATGGTAACCGAGTTGGGTCCATTATGTACAGTTTTGTGTTTTGGTGTTGATTTTCCAATGCTCAAGTGGTTCTCAAGAGCTGAGGCGCTAGTGGGATTAGCTTGGGCACTACTTACTGTTCAGCGATCGCCACACCATCAGCCCCCGTGGGAAGATTGGGACCCGGAAAGTATTGGTCAATTGGCGCAATGTCTGACGGTGTAAGCGTTTTAAGCAGCGGTTTTGGGGGCGACGACTCCGGCAGCAGGTTGGGCGTAGAGGTCGGGCGATCGCCCCAGGGCAAATTTGAGGGACTGGCGCGGGGTGGGGTTTGAGCCGCTGGCGAAGATGACCATGGCAATGACCACTAGTCCGGCTGCGATCGCAAACAACACCCGGTAGCCCATTTCATCAGCAATCCCGCCCAGTACCGGTCCCGCCAAAGCGATACCACAGTCAAAGCCCATTAGGGTAATGGCAAACATTTGTCCGCGTTCGTGGGCGGCGATGCGGTCGGACATTAGGGCAATGATGCCAGGGAATAGGAGCCCGGCGGCAAGTCCTTCAATAAAGCCGGCCATTAGGAAGAGCTGCACCGTGTTGACGGTGGTTAACATCAGCATTGCCACCAGGTAGCACACTAGGCTCATGGAGATAAAGATGCCGCGTCCGTAGCGATCGGAGCGCTTGCCAACCCAAAAGCGGGCGCTGAAGCTGGCGATCGCTGCTGCCGTATAAAACAAGCCGGGAATCAAATCCAAACCGGTGGATGTGATTAGCAAGGGGATAAAGGTGCTCAGGGTGCCAAAGACTAATCCAACGGCGAGCATCACTAGGGCAGGGGTGGTGACTTCGGGCGATCGCAATCGCTGCCATAGGGAAATGTCCGACGACGGGGTTGCTTTTGAGGCATTTTCGGATGCGATATCTCCGGGCTGAGGGGGCAGTTGGGGATTTTGAATCATTGTCATGCCCAGGGTTGCCAGCAGACCGAAACTGGCGGCAATGGAAAAGGTAGGAATATGCCCCAGCTCGCTTTGCACAAAGCTGCCCAAAGCTGGGCCGATAGCAACGCCCACCGGCTGGGTTAGGGTCATATAGCCAATAATTTCACCGCGGTGCTTCGGAGGCGACACATCCACTACAAAAGCGGAGAAGCCAGTGGTGAAGGCAGCAATGCTAAGGCCATGGAACATCCGCAGCGCGATCAGCCCCGCAATTGAGTTAACGAAGATGTAGCCGACGGGGGCCAACATGGCGACGCTGGTGCCGATTGTGAGGACAATTTTCCGTCCCCGGCGATCGGCTAGGCGACCAAAGCGGGTTCTCGCCAGCAGCAGCCCCACGGCAAAGGAGCCCATGACGAATCCCACCTGTTGGTCGGTGCCCCCCAGGTCCTGGGCGTAGAGGGATAGGGTAGGCAGTAGCGATGCCATGCTGCACCAGAACAGTAGCGAGGTGCCGAAAAGCAACAGTAGATTGCGGCGGGCGGCAGCGGGTAGCGCTCCCAATAGTCGAAACATGGCGTGGCGATTGTGGGCGTGTAGAGTTTCTGCGTTGCGATGAGAATTTTGAATTGGGGCGGAGCATCAATCAAAGCTCAAAAGCTCTTAGCGCCATAGGGTAGAGTTCACCCTCCAGAGAAGGAAAGAGTGAGGGGCTAAACCCCTTGCAGCTATTGAGTTCTAGCTTTAGCTGGTTGATGAGAAGCCTCCTGTTGGAGAGAGCTTGTTCGATAGGGCCTGTTCGGTAGGGCTTATTCGGTAGGGCTTTGCGTTGGGTAAGGCTCAAATAGCAGAGGCGGGAGCAGCCCTGATAGGAACTGTC
>JBCCTE010000169.1:0-6607 GCA_039198915.1 Cyanobacteria bacterium P01_D01_bin.73
GCACAATTACCTCGTAGGGAAAGATAATCTGCCTCCCATTCGATTAATTCGAAACTATGGAAATCTGCCTAAAATCGAATGTTATGCCAGCCAAATCAACCAGGTTTTTCTGGAGCTAATTCGTAATGCGATCGATGCTTTATTGGCAAGGCAAACCACCCATCGAGCATTAGAAAAAATTAGTGTCAATTTTGAAGACGAACTGCCAGAGTCCTCCTACAAACCTCAGTTAACGATTACAACTGAGTGTCTGGAGAATGATCAGGTTGCTATCCGCATTACAGATAACGGAATGGGCATTGAAGAAGAGGTTCGCTCCAAAATATTCGACCCGTTTTTTACCACTAAACCCGTCGGACAAGGAACAGGGCTCGGGCTTTCAACCTGCTATCAAATCGTCACGATTAACCACAGTGGCCAGCTACATTGCCTATCCGCACTAAACCAGGGCAGCAGCTTTATTATTGAGCTGCCCATTCGACTATTTGAATCACCTTTGGTTTAGCCTTTAGCCTGCAACCCTAAGCCACAAGACAAGCCCTAGCTTTGCGATGCGTTATTAAACAAACGGAAGTTGAAAAATTCAGCTCGGGGATGGCAGGTTGCGCACTGATTGACCCGCACCGGTTCTGGGAAGGGGACTTCGGGGTGGAGCGATCGGAAGAATCGGGATTTATCGAGGCGGTAGGGGATGGGCTCTTCCTCCCGCAAAGGGCGTGAATAGTCTCGAATATAGCTCCAAATAATGCTGGTGCTAGTTCGAGAGGGAGGCTGGATAACTTTGCCATAGTGCTGCTCCGAGGTCAGCAGCTCTCGCCAGGTTTGGACAGGTAGAGTTGCAGGGGGAACGGCAACATGGCAAGTGCCGCAGTTTTCGCGATACAGATCCCGCGCCAGCCAATAGGACGCGGGTAAAACGTCGACGGTGCCTTCTGGATCCGCTGGTGGTAAGTCTGGAGCAAAGCCCGGACCAGATTTAATTGCCGAAGAGTGCGGACTATTTTGGCTAGACCAATCCTGCCCCAATAACTCCTGTTCCAGCTCCTGACGACCGACAAATTCGTCACCGATCGCCTCAACAGCCAAAAAACTCGGCGACAGCGACGCCTCAGGAGCAATGGGAGGGTGTAACGCTTGAGCTAAGCCGGTGCCGATCGCCCCAGCAAAAATAACCACAGCAGCCAAGATAAACAACAGCGATGATCGTCGCGATCGTCGCCTAGAGCGCCTGCGTCTCGGTTTTTCCATGGTCTTCCTCTCCTGTAAACACCAACCATGGTAGGCGGGAAAGTTTAGATAAAGGTACGGTATGGAACGCTATCTAAACTGCTACATGAAGCACCGTTAGCAATCACCGTCAGCAATCACCGTTGGCGCTGATTTGGATAGGGGTACACTCAGCTCGGAGGGCGTGCACCCGTCGGATCTCTCCAAGGCTAAGCCTCAACGGGGACCGATTGCAAAAGTCGCTGAATAATTGTTTCCGCCCGCTTGCCACCCGCCGGGATTAAACGGTGAGCCAGAACCGACCCCGCCAGCACCTTCACGTCATCGGGGGACACAAAATCTCGCCCCTGCAAAAACGCCAACGCCTGGGACGCCCGCTGCAATGCCACTGCCCCCCGCGGACTCACACCCAGGGTGACCTCCTCGTCCGTCCGCGTCGATCGCACCAGCCGCAACAAATAACTCTGCAACGCCTCATCCACTCGCACCGCCGCGCAGTCCTGCTGAAGCTGTCGCACCTCCTCCGGCGTAATGCAGGCTTCTAGCTTGCTTCCCGGCTTGCCCGCCTGGTGCTGTTGCAGCATTTGCAGCTCCTCGCTTTCGCCGGGATAGCCCAGTGAAAAGGACACCATAAACCGATCCATCTGCGCCTCCGGCAGCGGAAACGTGCCCTGATACTCGATGGGGTTTTGGGTGGCAATCACAAAAAACGGCTCCGGCACCGCCCGCGAGACGCCGTCCGTGGTGACCTGATGCTCCTCCATCACCTCCAACAGCGCCGACTGGGTTCGCGGTGTTGCCCGGTTAATTTCGTCCGTCAGAAACACGTTAGCGAAAGCGGGACCGGGTATAAATTCAAACTGTCCGCCCTGGGGATTCCAAATGCTGCTGCCGGTAATATCCGCTGGCAGCAAGTCCGGCGTACACTGCACCCGCTGGAATTTGCCGTCGATGGACCGCGCCAGGGATTTTGCCAACAGGGTTTTACCGACACCGGGCACGTCTTCCAGCAGCGCATGACCGCCCCCCAGCAGCGCTACTAAAATCAGGTCTACCTTGTCAGGCTTACCCACCAGCGCTTGGTTGAGATTGTCCTGTAGAGCTTGCAGGCGATCGCGCACAACAGCACCTCGAAAATCACGGCGTTAAAGTCACGGAGCCAAACCGATTGCAGTGAAACCAGAGTTAAAAGCTTAGGAATCCACAGCTTTAGAATGCCCACTGTCCAAGGATAACCATCATTTCCACTAGCTCCGTTGCCAGCTCCGGCCCTATCGATGGTCCTAGCAGCAGGCGATCGCCGCCTGGTCCCGCGCTACCGAACAATCTTCAGCAATTTGCGCCTTCAGAGCGTCCAGGGAATCAAAGGAGCGCTCCGGTCGGATAAAGCCCTTGAGCTTAATGGTCAACGTCTGCCCGTACAAATCCCCCTCCCAGTCAAACAAATGCGCCTCCACCGTCGGTGCTTCCCCCGCCACCGTCGGGCGACAGCCAATATTCACCACGCCCCTTAATTTCTCCCCCGATTCCAGGTAAGCGCAAATGCTATACACCCCAAACTTCGGCAGTAGCTTGTCCGCCTCCACCTGAATATTTGCCGTGGGAAACCCCAGCGTCCGCCCTAATTGCTGCCCCTTAACCACTCGCCCCGTCAGGGAATAGGGTCGATCCAAAAGCTGATGCACGGTGTCTACCTCGCCTAACTCCAAACATTCTCGAATGCGCGAACTGCTGATGCGATCGCCCACTGCCGCCGCCATCGGAACAATCGTCACCGGCACGCCAAAGGTCGCCGCCAACTTCTTCAGGGCGATCGCCGTCCCTGATCGACCACGCCCAAAGCGAAAATCTTCCCCCACCGCAATCATCTTTGCCTGGAGCTGCTCCAGCAGGATTTTTTCTAAAAATTCCTCCGGCGTTAGCTGCTGAAGCGATCGATTAAAGGGCAGCAATACCAACTGCTCCACCCCAAGCGCCTGCAAACACTGCGCTTTCTCATCGGTCGGCGTCAACACTGATCGCGGCGCACCCCGTAAAACAACCTGAGGGTGGGGATAAAAAGACACAACCGTCGGACGAACTATCTCCGTTGCCACCGGGCCCGCCGGGGACATTGAGGCAGCTTTGGACCGTGACGCCGCCTCCAGAACCGGGCGAATAACTTGGATGTGTCCCCTATGGACTCCGTCAAAATTACCGAGGGCGATCGCCGTTGGTTTCAAAACCGTAGTTAAAGAAGACGTCACCCACACAAGGAAACCTCACCCGCTAGCGCCAAAAAGTTCACCATCCTCGTATTGTGACACTCTTTTCCACTGACAGCGTGCCCGAGCAAAATCCCCCTCGCCGCTCCAGGCGTTACGCTAACTACGCCAACATCGTTACGTTCACTTCCTTTGGCTTGCCCTTAGGCGACGGGGGAAACACCTCCACCACCATGCCCTCCATCGCCACAACCGAGCCCGGCAGCTCCTTCTCCAGGCGATCGCCCATCTCATCCAAAAACACGTCAGTGTGTGTTGGATCGTGGTGGAAAATAATTAACTGCCCTACGCCAGCAGCCTGGGCGATTTTCACACCTTCCTGCCAGCTATCGTGGCTCCACTCGTTGTCGCAGCCCACCTTCTCCTCGTACTTGTCACAGGTGTAGGTGGCGTCATAAATCAAAACGTCCGCGTCCCTAGCCACACGCAGAATTTGCTCGTCTAAGTTACAGGGGCGCCCCTTGATGTCAGTCACGTAGGCTACACAGCAGCCGTTCCATGAAATCCGGTATCCCAGCGCCTCACCCGGATGGTGCAATCGGTCGTTTTCCACAACGACATCGCCAATCTGTATCGTTTCCGCCGCTCGCAAATTGTGAAACTGTAAATCAGCACCCATCACCTGAAGCGGCACCGGGAAATTGGGGTGAAGCATCTGATCATGAAGACGCTTTTCAATGGTTATGCCATTCAGGGAGGGAGCACCATAAATGTGAAAGCGGTTGCCCCTAACAAAAGCGGGTACAAAAAATGGGAAGCCTTGGGTGTGGTCCCAGTGGGCGTGGGAAAAGAACAAATGGGCTTCGATGGGCATTTCTCGCAGCATTGCCTGCCCCAGTACCCGCAACCCAGTTCCGCCGTCAAAAACCAGCCGCTGCTCACCGATTTGCATCTCAAGACAAGGAGTGTTGCCGCCATATCTCACGGTCTCATCACCGGGGCAAGGAACGCGGCCACGTACCCCCCAAAACCGAACTAAGAATTGACCTGATTGACTGGACATCGGTTACAAAATGCAAGACTTGGCCGGATTGTCAGCACACAACCATCTTATCCAATCCGCTCCCAAGACAGCTCATGCTGATATGGACTGGGGACTGTTTTCAAAGTTCGGTCTAGGCTTTGCCTAATTTAACACTTCTATCGCAGGCTCAATTATGTTTAGCCTTTGACATGCTGACGGAAGAGCCCATGCTAAGTGGCGAACTGAAAAGCGCTCCAGAGACCGGTTCCCAGGTTTGAAGACGCATTCTGTACATTACGCCTTTAGCACCAGGTATAAAAAAACACCAGCCAGCCAAGTGATTATTCCAGTGGAAACGGCTACTGTATCTTCACCCTGGGTGGATTGTAGCACGGACATTTTTGGCTATTTTTGTACTGTTGCTTACCTATTCCGGCGCTGCTTAGGCGTTCTCGGAAGAACACACTAGAAATACACGATGGTGCAGGCAGCGAGTTGAGAAAATGGACAGTTGCCGGGGCATATTGCACACGGGCTGACAATGAATTTGTCGTTAGCCTAGTGTTGTGCTGGCGATCGCTATGGAGCAGAGATAGCACCGAAATGGAGCCGAGGTTGAGGCTATTTCCTCGTTTCGCAATGAGTGGTGCTAAATCCGGAGTCACGGAAGGCTTGATTATTTTGTGATGCTATTTGGATGCTGTAGTTTTGTTTTGACGACGTTGCCTGGGACCTGACAAACTGGGGAGTCGAGGTGCGCAAAACTTATACTTTGACGGTGCGAATTTGTGTCGGCTTGGTGGCTAGTTTGGTGGGTTAGTTTGATGCCGACGCGTGAATGCCTGGGCGTGCCGTTTGGCGCGATGGGCTGGTCACGATGTTTGCGTGATCCCTTGTGTTCTGTTTCGGGAGTCAGTCGAGGTTTACGGTTATGAAACGCGCGGCACGGGTTGCTAAGGTTACGCCGTCTGTCACTTTGGCGATTACTGCTAAGGCGAAGGCAATGCGGGCAGAGGGGCTGGACGTGTGCAGCTTTAGCGCGGGTGAGCCTGATTTCCCGACTCCGCCCCATGTAGTAGCCGCTGCTCAGAAAGCGTTGGCGGAGGGGAAGACCCGTTACGGTCCAGCGGCGGGGGAGCCAGAACTGCGACGGGCGATCGCAACAAAGTTACAGACCCATAACAATTTAGAGCTGCAGTCAGAGAATGTCATTGTCACCAACGGGGGCAAGCACTCCTTGTATGGGCTGTTTATGGCGACGCTAAATGCGGGGGATGAGGTGATTATTCCCGCGCCGTACTGGGTGAGCTATCCAGAGATGGTGATTCTGGCGGATGGTGAACCGGTGATTGTGCAGACGACGGCGGAGTCGGGCTACAAAATTACGCCGGAACAGCTGCGGGCTGCGATTACCCCGAAGACAAAGTTTTTGGTGCTGAATTCACCGTCGAATCCTACGGGACAGGTCTATAGCCACGAGGAGATTCGGGCGATCGCTCAGGTAATCGAGGAGACGGACATTTACGTTGTGTCCGACGAAATTTACGAAAATATTACTTATGGAGAAAAGCCTTGCTTAAGCATTGGGGCGGTGAGTCCGGCGATGGCGGCGCGGACCTTTATTAGTAATGGATTCGCTAAGGCTTATGCGATGACGGGCTGGCGGCTGGGCTATATGGCGGGTCCTGCGGAGGTGATTCGGGATATGGCGACGCTGCAAAGTCACAGCACGTCTAATGTCTGCACCTTTGCTCAGTATGGGGCGATCGCGGCTTTGCAAGATTCCCAGGATTGCGTTGAGGAGATGCGCCAGGCGTTTGCTAAGCGTCGGGAGGCGGTGCTGGCGCGGCTGGCGGACATTGATGGGGTGTCCTGCGAGGTGCCGGGGGGGGCGTTTTATGTGTTTCCCGATATCAGCAAGCTGGGGCTGGGGTCGATTGAATTTTGCGATCGCCTATTAAACGAACACCATGTGGCGGTGATCCCCGGCGCGGCATTTGGGGCAGATAACAATGTGCGCTTCTCCTACGCCACTGATATGGACACGATCATGAAAGGGCTAGACCGAATAGAGAAGTTTGTAAAAAGCCTGTAGACGCTGAGCGGTGGGGTGCCCGTCAAGATTCACCAGAGCAATTAGACAAAAATCCCC